>CALERQ010000234.1 GCA_937907305.1 uncultured Clostridia bacterium
GTCTTTAGGGCGGAGCCCTGAATGACTTTTGCCTACTTTTCTTCACAGAAAAGTAACCCCACGCCGGGCAGGCGTACAGATTAAAACCTTTTATAAAACTCCGCGACGCCGCCAGGCGATTACAATCTGGGCCTAAATTGGTCTTTTGCTGCTTTTCTTGGGAGAAAAGCAGGCCCCCGCCGGGCAGACGGCGTTACAGGCTCATCTTTTCCATCATCTTCTCCACCCGGCGGGAGAGGGCGGGAAGGGTTTCCAGGTGGGGATCACGAGCGAGGAGCTCCCCGGCGGCCTGCTGGGTCTTTTGCAGCAGACGGCTATCGGCGGCGAGGTCCGCCACCTTGAGCTCCGGCAGGCCGTGCTGCCGCTCCCCGAAGAAATCGCCGGGGCCGCGCTGCTTGAGGTCCTCTTCCGCTATTTTGAAGCCGTCATTGGTGCCGCACAGCACACGCAGACGCTCCCTGGTTTCGGGGTTATCGGTATCGGAAAGGAGGATGCAGTGGGACTGCACCGAGCCCCGCCCTACCCGGCCGCGCAGCTGGTGGAGCTGGGAAAGCCCGAACCGCTCGGCGTTTTCGATCATCATGATGACGGCATTGGGGACATCCACGCCGACCTCCACCACGGTGGTGGCCACCAGCAGCTGGATCTCCCCGGCGGCAAATTCCGCCATGACTTTTTCCTTTTGGGCGGGGCGCATTTTGCCGTGGAGCAGACCGACCCGATACTGCCCAAAGGCGCCGTGGGCCAGCTCCTCGGCGTATTCCACGGCGGATTTGAGATTGGCGGCGGCCGCTTCTTCCTCCTCGCTTTGCACGGCGGGGCAGATGAGATAAGCCTGATAACCGGCATCGAGGTGTTTACGAATATAGCCGAAGGCCCGCTCCCGGATCTCACTATTGATGAGGTAGGTGCGTACCGGCTGGCGGCCGGCGGGCAGCTCATCAATGATGGAGAGCTCCAGATCGCCGTAGACGATCATGGCCAGGGTGCGGGGAATGGGGGTGGCGGACATGACCAGGACATGGGTATCCTGGCCCTTTTGCCGCAGGGCAGCCCGCTGCTGTACCCCAAACCGGTGCTGTTCATCGGTGATGACCAGCCCCAGCCGGGAAAATTCGGTATCGGCGGTGAGGATGGCATGGGTGCCGATGCAGAGATCGAGTTCCCCGGCGGCGAGAGCGGCTTTGAGGGCCTCCTTCTTTTTGGCGGAAAGGGAGCCGGTGAGGAGGGCCACCCGCATACCAAGGCGCTCCAAAAGAGGGGCGAGATTGTGATAATGCTGCTGGGCCAGTATCTCGGTGGGGGCCATCAGGGCGCTTTGGGCGCCATTGAGGTAGGCAAAATAGCAGCAGGCCGCGGCCACCGCCGTTTTGCCGCTGCCGACATCCCCCTGCACCAGGCGGTTCATGGGGGTGCCGCTGCACATATCGCCGATGGCTTCGGCAATGGCGCGCCGCTGGGCGCCGGTCAGCTGATAAGGCAGGGCCTGATAGTAGGCGGTAAGGGGGTGCGGCCGCATGGGGGTGATGTGCCGCAATGCCCGGCCCTGGCGCATCCGGGCAAAGCAGATGGTAAGGCAGAGCAGTTCATCAAAGACCATGCGGCTGCGGCCGGTTTCGATCTCCGCCCAATCGCGCGGAAAATGGACGGCATGGAGGGCTTCCGAGTAGCTCATCAGGCCGTACTGCCGCGGCAGGCCGCTGCCTGCCAGCGGGTCGGGGAGCTGCTCCACCCGGTGGAGAGCTTCGGTGACCTGGCGGCTGACCATCTTATTGCTGAGGCCCTGGGTGAGCGGATAGACCGGCAGCAGGGTGCCGGCTTCCTCTAGGCGGAATACCTGCGGGGAGTCCATCTGCCGGGTGTAAAAGCCGCCGGTGAGCGTGCCGTAGAAGAGGTATTCCTCCCCCTCCCGCAGCGAATCGACGGTGTATTTGGCATTGAAAAAGGTGATGTGGAGGGTGACGGGGCCATCCACGGCGGTGAGGCGAAAAACGGAAAGCCCCCGGCGGATGCGCTGTTCCCGGCCCTTGGCGGCCAGCAGCGCCCGGACGGCGCACTTCTGCCCCGGAATGGCTTCCGCCAGCGGGGTGGGATGGGTGAGATCGACATAGCGGCGGGGGATGTGGTAGAGGAGGTCCTCCACGGTATCCACGCCGAGCTTATGGTAAAGCCGGGCGCGGCTCTCCCCTACCCCTTTGAGGTAGCGGATATCGCTTTGCAGTTCCAGCGGCACAGGGCGGCCCCCTTTCCTTGGTTTACGGTTCCATTATACCCGGTATGGGCCAAAAAGAAAAGCCCCCGGAATGGGGGCGGCGGGCCTTACCCCGCGACGCCAAAGCGGCCGGTCCAGACCAGGATATTGATGGTGAGGACAAACAGCAGGATGGCGGTGCCGATGAAGATGAGCGCGATGCCGACCTTTTTGAGGGCTTCGCCCTCATTACCGCGTTTGGAGGCGACACGGGCCACGATGCCGCCGATGAGCAGTACTGCAAGACCGATCCAGAAAAGCATAAAAAAATCCTCCCAAAAGTGATGCTGGGAATATTATAGCGAAAGCGCGGGGGAAATGCAATGCGGCGGAGGAAATGTTATGCGGCGTTGCGGGGCGGCAATGGCAATAAAATGCTTGACAAGCGGGAGGGAGGCCATTATAATATATCTGTTGCCATGCGGCAATATGAACCATTAGCTCAGCCGGCAGAGCATTTGACTTTTAATCAAAGGGCCCGGGGTTCGAATCCCCGATGGTTCACCAAAAGAAAAAGACGCCTAAAGGCGTCTTTTTCTTTTGGTGAACCTTACCTTTCCCGATAAAAAAGGAGCCCCCGAAGGGGCTCCCGAAAGAGGGGGACTCGCGTTATTTTTTGCGGGTGAGGGCGGCCATGCCGAGGGCGGAGACGGCCATGAGGGCCACGGCCGCGGCGACTGCATCATTGGCGCCGGTGGCGGGGTTCTTCTGGTCATCGGTCTTGGGGGTGTCCTCGGTGGGCTGGATGATGACGATGGTGGAGGGGGCGGCCTTATTAATCACGGTTTCATCCGGTACAAGTTCACCCTTGGCATTGGCCAAATTTGCGTTTTTGATATTGAGAGTATTATCAGCAGAGCTTATCGTAGTTGTTTCCGGAGCCTGATTCCAAATAAGATAATCGGCAGTAACCTTATTATTGCTGATGGTTACCTCGGCGGTAAGCCCCTCATAAAGCTGGAACGCATTGAGATCATTAGCGATGTTGATTGTATTACCTGTCACGGTGAAAGAACCACCTTTGGTAAGCTGGATAGCGGAGCCATACTTGCTGCCATTCGCATCTTTACCGGTCAAGTTGGTGATGGTGTTGCCGGTGATGGAAACAGTTGCAGTAGAATCCGCCTCGACATTTATGCCGCGCTTGGCGTTGGAAATCTGATTTCCGGAAAGCACTACATTTGTCATTGTTCCCTGCACAAAGATCGCATAATCACTGGCTACTTCGCCAGTAAAGGTGCAATTTTCCACTTTCAGAGTAGAGTCCGCTCCGGCATGGGGCATTCTGAGGTCTGCTTTGAAAGTACAATTAGTAAAAGTGAGGCTTCCGGGGTTACTGTCGTTTCTCATGGTATCTGCAAAGGTGATGTTTGCAAATGCAACATTATTTGCACCGCAGCTTACATAAGGATCTCCCGTCTTAGTGATAATAGCGTTATTGTAGCCATTAACAGTAACATTCTTAATTGTTATGCTCGGAGTGATATAGCCGCCGCTTAAAATAGAGCCGCTTGTACCAATGACCCCAGCACCATCACCAGCGGGAACAGTGCCATAGATATTCCACACAATGGACTCTACTTCGGTCAATTCAGTCGGATGTCCACCTAAAGTGGAACCTTCCGTTACAATTTGCTTGCTTTCACGCCAAGCCTTTGCAGCAGCGGTGAGGGTATCGAAGTGCTTCAACTCGCCGCTTTCATCGGTCAAGCCAGCAATGGTACAATAGTTGGCATCATCCGCCAAGGACACGACCGGCAGCATGACGGCCAGCATGAGGAACGCCAGCACGACGCTTAAAAACTTTTTCATTAGAATAAACCTCTCTTCTTTTTATTTTTCCCACGGGCGGGGTTGTGTTTGCGGGGCAAACACAAATATATCCCCATGGGGATAGGATTGGTATAAACAGGATAGCACGGCGGGGCGGGGGTGTCAATCGGGGCAGGAAACAATTGGTGGGGGGCACAAAATTCCATTCGCTTTTT
>CALERQ010000235.1 GCA_937907305.1 uncultured Clostridia bacterium
GGGGGGGGGAAGGGGGAAAGCCGGCCCGCAGGGCCGGCGGCCGCAGGCCGCCGTAGGGGGGCGCCGCAGGCGCCCCCAAAACCCGTCCGAAGGACGGGTTGCCCTGCGGGCCGGTTGCCTGCGGGGGGCAGGGACCTGCCCAGGCCGGGGCCCGGATTTTGCGCAAATAAAAAACAGGGCCGGGATGCGGCCCTGCAAGGGGGTGAGGGGTAAAAATTATTTGTCGCCGATAAATTCCTGGATCAGGGAGCTTGGGGGGATCAGCTCGGTGCCGATGGGGAAGAAATGGCGGTAGCTTTGCAGCAGGCGCTCCACCGTTTCACGGTTTTCCCCGGCGTCCTCTATCTGCTCCAGCAGGCCGGTGATGACGGCGCTGTATAGGAACGGCTCGTAATCGTGGCTGGTATTGACGAAAACATCAGCGGTGCCGCTGCTGGGCTTCATATACAAAAGCTCACCGCGCAGCACATCCTTCCACATGCGCATGGTGCCCAGCGGCGGGGTGCCGCGGTGCAGGTTATCCCGGATGATGCGGCGGGTCAGGCGGAGGTCGCGGGCATCCAGCAGGGTGCGGCCATCCTGGTCCACATAGCTGGTATTGGGGTGGATGTAGATGCCGAAATTGCTGCTGGCCAGGCCCTGACGCAGCTGCGGCTGCAGGGCGTGGATGCCCTCAAAAATGAGGATGGTGTTTTCATCGTATTCCATGGGGCGGGCGATGGGGGAGCGCTTGCCGGCGGTGAAATCAAAGATGGGGAATTCAGCGTGGCCCTCCCGCATCAGGGTATTGACGCTGGTGCTGAAGCATTCCAGATCCAGGCCCTCGATGGATTCAAAATTCTTGGTGCCGTCCTCCCACAGGGGCATC
The DNA here is from genome assembly GCA_937907305.1 of uncultured Clostridia bacterium. Taxonomy (GTDB): domain Bacteria; phylum Bacillota; class Clostridia; order Oscillospirales; family Ruminococcaceae; genus Angelakisella. Next base: position 869 of record CALERQ010000235.1, read on the forward strand.
ACATCCCGGTCACGGTAAAAGTCATCCAGCGAGATGCGTACCGCCCGCCGCCCCAGCGCCGAAAGATCGGAGACGAGGAGATTGGCGGTGGTGGTTTTGCCGGAGGAGGAGGGGCCGCACAGCAGTACAATGTGGCTGCCGCTGGCCGCTACTTTTTCGGTCATGCCGCGCAGCTGGTCATGGAAGCGGTCTTCTATCCGCTGGATGAAGACCTGCGGATTTTCGAAAACGGCGCGGGAAAGCTCATTGATCTCGCTGGTATCGCGGCGGTTGATATCGGTCATGGGGGTGGCTCCTTTCGGGGTGGGAGGATGGGCGCGGGGGGCAGGGGAGGGGCCCGCAGGGCCGGCGGCGCAGCCGCCGGGGACGGGCGGAGCCCGTCACACCGCGGAGCGGTGCCCTGCGGGCCCCATAAGCAGGCTCTAAGCTATATTATACTATACCGGCTGCAAAAATGCAGCACTCACTTTGTGCTATTTGTGGCGGCGCAGCAGGCCATAGAGGGAAAGCAGCAAAAAGACGGCCAGATCCACCAGGACGACGCTGGCGCCGGTGGGGGTAGAAAGCAGAAAAGAAGCCAGTACCCCTACCCAGAAGCAGACCACCGAAAGCACCGCCGCCCCGATCGTCACGCCGAGGAAGCTGCGGCTGATGCGCATGGCGGAAAGCGCTGGGAAAATGATAAGACTGGAGATGAGCAGGGTGCCCATCAGGCGCATGCCGATGACAATGGTAACGGCGGTAAGCAGAGCCAGCACCATATTGTAAAGATTGGCGCGGATACCGGTGGCGCGGGCAAAGGTCTCATCGAAGGTGACGGCAAAGATGCGGTGATACAGAAGCAGGAACAGCAGCAATACAGCCAGCGAAAGCAGGACGGCCAGCTTTACATCGGCGGCGGTCATGGTAAGGATGCTGCCGAAGAGGTAGTTCATCACATCCACATTGCTGCCGCTGCTGAGGGAGGTAGCTACCACGCCGATGGCTAGTGCCCCGCTGGAAACCAATGCAATGGCACTATCCCCAGCCAGGTGGCTGCCGCGGCTGAGACGCAGCAGGAAAAACGCGGCCAGGATTACAACCGGCAAGGCAACGGCTAATGGGGCAGCCCCCAGCGCCATCGCGACGGCCATGGCGCCGAAGCCTACATGGGAAAGCCCATCGCCGATCATGGAATAGCGCTTGAGGACGAGGCTGACCCCCAAAAGCGCTGAGCAGAGCGCCACCAGTGTACCGGCGATGAGCGCCCGCTGGATAAAGGGATAGGAAAACAGGCCGGAAAGGAGATCATGCATGGCAGTCACCTCCCATCAGGCGGCGGTAGAGGGGACTTTGGCGGTACTCCTCCGCCGTGCCGTCAAAGTGTTCCGCCCCCAGGTGCAGAATGCGGCTGGCATGGCGCAGGGCCTCTGGGACATCGTGGGTGACCATGATGACGGTGACGCCCTGCTCGTGGTTTAATTGATCCACCACCTCATACAGTTCATTGGTGACGGTGGGGTCCAGACCGGTAAAGGGTTCATCCATAAGCAGCAGGCGGCCGGCGGCGCACAGGGCCCGCGCCAGCAGCACCCGCTGCTGCTGCCCGCCGGAGAGCTCCCGGTAGCAGCGGTTTGCCAGGTCCTCCGCTCCCAGCAGGCGCAGCTTGCTAAGGGCCGTTTCACGGTCGGCGCGGGTGTAGAAGGGGGCATAGCCCTTGGCGGCCAGCAGGCCGCTGAGAACGACCTCCATGACCGAGGCGGGGAAATCCCGCTGGATGGGGGTTTGCTGGGGCAGGTAGCCGACCTGTGAGGGCGGCAAATGGAAGTGAATATGCCCGCCGGTGGGGCGGATCAGCCCCAGGATGCCTTTGAGCAGGGTGGATTTGCCCGCGCCGTTTTCGCCCACAATGGCAAGGTAATCCCCCTCCTGCACCGAAAGCTCCAGGTGGGAGAGGACGCATTTGCCCTCGTACCCCAGCGAAAGATCACAGCATTGTATGAGGGTCATGGGGTTTCCTCCTTTGCCAGGCAGACAGCGCAGACGCCATAGAGAATGGTGTTTTTATAATCCAGCAAAAAGCCGTGGTGCTCCCGGATGTGTTCGGAAAGGCTTTGCAGCTGGCTGCAATCCAGGTGGAACAGCCGCCCGCAGCGCTCGCAAACCATGTGGGGGTGCAGGTGGCAGTCGTGGTGATTGCCGACATATTGGTAGCAGGCGGCCGCGCCCTCCACAGGGGAGAAACGGCGCAGCTGCCCGGCGGCGGTCAGGCGTTCCAGGTGGCGGTAAACGGTGGCCTTGCTGACCTTTTGCTCCTGTAGAATGGTGCAGAGGGCCTCGGCGGTGACGGGGCCGGCAAGATCCTGCACGGTTTGCAGGATCAAAGCGCCCTGGCGGGTTTGATAGCTTTCTTTCATGGGGGTTCCTCCCATCGGAGAACTGAAATTTGAAACTCGTTCTCAAATTAGTGCTATTGTAATGCAGGGGGAGGGATTTGTCAAGCGCTGAAAAAGAGGAGCCGGGCGGCTCCTCTTTTGGAGAGGGATTCAGTTTAGAACAGGATCGGGAAGATCTCCGAAAGCGCCAGCCCCGCCACGAAGGAGAGTACATTGGCGGCGATGGCATAGACGGCGGCATTGTGGCGTACCGCCTCTTCCTTGTGATCGGTGCCGGGCAGCAGGAAGGCATAGACGCCCGCTTCGATGCCGGTGACAGCCAGCTCCAGCAGGATGTACCAGAAGATGATGGACCCGCGGCTGCTCTCCTGTGCGCCCCAGCCCAGCAGGGCGACATTCAGCAGACACTGGGTGATGAGGTTGACCAGACCGATAAAGAGCAGCTGGCTGCCCTTGCGATACTTCCAGCCCCAGGCCAGGGCCAGCTCGATGACAAGGGTGATGCATAGCCGCCCGATAAAGCCGATGACCTGCTGGCGGGTGCCGTCGGCCTTATCCAGTGTGACTTCACCCACGGCGGAGGTCTCTCCGGTTTCCTCCGAGGGGATGGGGTCGCCATTGGGATCGGTGAGAGTCAGCGCGGCGATCTCGGCGGGGGATTGACCGCCCAGATCCAGCGCGTAAAGACTATCGAAGGCATACCGCTGGGTAACGGTGCTGCAAAGAAAGGTGTCACTCTCCGGGAAATACAGCAGCAGCTTGAAGCGCTGCGGCGGGAAGTAGCCCCAGCCGGCTTCGTCATCGCCGTGGCACTGCTCGAACAGGTCATCTAAAAAGTAATAGCCGTCGGCGTCCTTGTATTCCACGAACTTTTGCCATGCGGGGTAGGCGGGGTCCTCCTTGCCTGCTTCCAGCACATAGGGCAGGTCATCGCCCGGCTGGTAGACACGGTGGGGACCGTAGCAGTCTACCTCGGCCAGCATGGTGACATAGTAGTCCTCATCCGGCATGCCGGTAAAGGTAAAGCTGGCGCTGGGCTTGGGGCCGGTATCGGCAAAGGCCAGGCAGCACAGCAGCAGGACGGCGATGAGGAAGGCCAATAGGGAACGCAGGTGCTTCTTCATGGGAAATCCTCCTTGGGTGTTATTTTCTTTTTGGGCAGGGCTTCTCCTGCAAGAGAAAGCCCCCTTATACTTATGATAACGAACGGCGGAGTCGGTTTGCAACACGGCCCTGTAAATAAAGTGCGGCATTTCTGTGAATTCCCTGCAAGGATTGCAGAAAAAGATAGAAATGCCGCAGATTATTTTTAACGAGTTATCAAGCCATCATAACCAAGGCTTGCGTTGACAGCCTTGGCTTTTTCAATATTCGCCAGATGCTCCTGATAAGTCCTGCCATAGTAGTGGGTACGATTGGCGTCGGTGACAAAGAAGTAATAGGGGGTATCATTGGGGTGCAGGGAGGCATCGAAGGCATCGATGCCCGCATTGGCAATGGCGCCGATGGGCAGACCGTTGCGGTCGTAGGTATCGTAGGCATCCAGCACCGCCTGCGGTACATTGTCATTGTAGTAGGGCTCCACATAGTCCCAGATGAAATTATTGGTGGTGCAGCTTTGCAGCATGGGGTACTCGCTGACATTGGAAAGGCGGTTGTGGAACACCGAGGAGACATTATACATCTCCTCTACGCTGGCGCTTTCCTTCTGTACGATGGAGGCGAAGATGACCCATTCTTCCAGGGTAAAGCCGCTATCCTTCAGGGCCGCTTTATTTTCCTCGGTCAGCACCTTTTTCTCAAACTCCCGCAGCTGGGTGGTGACGATATCCCGGGCGGTGGCATCGGCGTAGAAGGAGTAGGTTTCCGGATAGAGGAAGCCCTCCAGCACGGTGAGCTTATTTTCATCGGTGCTGATATCCTTCATCCAGTCAAAGTCGTAATCGGTGGCATTGGCGGCGGCCAGGTATTCCTCCTCGGTGCACAGGCCGGCTTCGGCCGCGGCTTTGGCCATTTGGAAGGAATTCCAGCCCTCCGGCAGGGTGAGGGTCACCGTTTCCCGGTAGCTGACGGTGGAGCAGAGGGCATCGATGAGCTCCTGGTAGCTGCTGCCCTTTTCCAGTGTGAAATCGCCGTACTGGTAGTGGCCGTCCCCGCCGTGGGTGCGGCTGTATAGCTTAAAAAGGGTGGTATTGCCGATAAGCCCGGCGTCTTTCAGCTCCCGGGCCACGGCGGCGGTGCCGCTGCCCTGCGCAATGGTGACTTGGACGGTTTCGCCGGTCTTTCTGCCGCCGTTGATTTCGCCCTTTACGGCAAAGATGCCGACGATGATAAGAAGGATGAGCAACAGCAGGATGACAAATCCGGCCCGGCGCTTTTTGTATTTTTTATTGGCCATAGTATAAAAGCTCCTGTCTTTTTCAGTCAAATTCGTGGGGTTTCCGTCTGTTTATTATAACCGGGAATGGGGAAAAAATCAACCGGCGGTCCGGCGGCATAGAATGGCGGGAGGTGATGGCAGATGCTGAAGTATGTTTTGTGGCTTTTGGTGGGGTACCTGGCGGTGGTAGGGCTGGTGCGGGTGGTGGCGGTGCTGGTGGATCTTCTCTGCCCGCCGAAGGCTCCTCAGGGGTGCCGGCTGTACCTGACGGTAAATGAGGATGCCGACTACACCGAAAGCAGCCTGATGGGCTGTCACCGGCTGCTGCGCCGGGGAGAAACGGGCGGTCTGCCCTGTGTGGTGCTGCTGCCGGGGGAGCCGGAGGCGAGGGAAATCTGCCGGCGGTACTGCCGGGACTGGAATATTGATACTTTGGATTTGCCCCAGACGGAAAAATGGTGTATGATAAAGGAAAAAGACCGATAAGCGCAGGGATGCTTTTTGGCGGGGAAAACCGGATGATGGCAAGAAGGCGGCCCGCAGGCAGGCTTATGCCCGGCGCAGACGGGCTGATGCCTGTCAAGGGCCGGCGACGCAGCCAGCGCCGATTTTAGCCGCCAAAAACGGATTTATGCATACCAAAAGGAAAGGACGGTGAGCCGCAAAGCAATGGAACAGGAGCTGGAGAAGATCTCCGGGACGGTGGAGGATGTGACCTACCACAGTGCGGAAAGCGGTTTTACCGTGCTGCTGGTGGATGTGGACGGTGACCCCGTGACGGTAGTGGGCGAGGTGCCGGAGATCGCTGAAGGGGAAGAAATTACCGCGACCGGCAGCTATAAGGTACACGGTACCTATGGGGTGCAGTTCCGTGCGGAGCTTATAGAGCGTACCCTGCCCGCAACGGCCGGGGCCATCCGTAAGTACTTATCCTCCGGAGCGGTAAAGGGGCTGGGCCCTGCGCTGGCGGGGCGTATTGTGGCACGGTTCGGGGATGACACCCTGACCATTATTGAGAGGGAACCAGAACGCTTGACCGAGGTGCGGGGCATCTCTGCCGAAAAGGCCCGCAAAATAGGAGAGGAATATCAACGGCAGTTCGGTATCCGCAGGGTGATGAGCTTGCTGGCTTCTTTGGGGCTGCCGGCGGCAACGGCGATAAAAGCCTGGCGGCGCTGGGGCGCCAATACCGCCGATGTATTGAAAAGCGACCCTTATGCCCTCTGCTGCGAAGAGATCGGGGTGGAATTTGAGGAGGCGGACCGCATTGCGGCGCACTTTGGTGTGGCGGGAGAGGACCCCTGCCGCCTGGGAGCGGGCTTGCAGTACATCCTGCGGGTGAATAGCCGCAGCGGCCACACCTGCCTGCCTAAGGGAAAGCTGCTTTCGCTTGCCGCGGAATTTTTACAGGCGGCGCCGGAGGGACTGGAGAATACCCTGGCAACACTGATAGAAGACAACACCCTGGCGGCCTATGCCGTGGGGGAGAAGGAATACATCTACCTGCAGCCGCTGTACCGGGCGGAAAGCTATGTGGCCAGCCGGGTGTGCATCGCGCTGCAATTACAGCCGCCAAGGCTGGAGCCGATGGAGGACGAGCTGGACGAGCTGGAGCGGGCGCAGGGCATTACCTACGACCCGGTACAGCGCCGCGCCATTGCCGAAGCGGTGCAGAGCCGCCTGTTTATCCTGACCGGCGGCCCCGGCACCGGCAAGACCACCACCCTGCGGGGCATTCTGGCACTGCTGGAGCAGCGGGGAGAAAAAGTTTCACTGGCGGCTCCTACCGGCCGCGCGGCCAAGCGCATGGCGGAGATCACCGGGCGGGAGGCCAGTACCATCCACCGGCTGCTGGAGGTGGAGCCTAAGACCGAGGTACTGACCTTTAAGCGCGGGGAAAAGAACCCCCTGCCCGCCGATGCGGTTATCGTGGATGAAATGTCAATGGTGGATACCCTGCTGATGGAGCACCTGCTGCGGGGAATGCGGCTGGGCGCCCGGCTTATCATGGTGGGGGACAGCGACCAGCTGCCCTCCGTTTCCGCCGGCAATGTTCTGCGGGATCTTATCCAAAGCGAGCTGGTGCCCTGCATCCATCTGGAACGGGTATTCCGCCAGGCGGCGGAAAGCCTGATCGTTACCAATGCCCACGCCATTGTGCGGGGCGAGATGCCGGACCTTGGCTGCCGTACCGGGGATTTCTTCTTCCTGGAGCAGCCGGATGCCTTTGCCCAGCAGCGGCTGGTGGTGGATCTTGTCAGCCGCCGCCTGCCAAAAAGCTATGGGTACGATCCGCTGCGGGATATTCAGGTCATTACCCCGGCCAAGCAGGGCCCGCTGGGCACCCGGGAATTGAACCGCCTTTTGCAAGGAAAATTGAACCCGCCCGAACGCGGCAAAAGCGAAGCCACCCTGATGGGCCGCACACTGCGGGAGGGCGATAAGGTGATGCAGATCCGCAACAACTACGACATAATATGGCAGCAGCCGGATGGCACCGCCGGGACCGGTATTTTTAATGGAGATATGGGCATTATTGAGATGCTGGACCCTGGCAGCAAGACCATCCAGGTGCGGTTTGAGGAAAAGCTGGCGACCTATTCCTTTGAGAACCAGGACCAGCTGGAGCACGCCTATGCCGTGACGGTGCATAAAAGCCAGGGCAGCGAATTTGAGGCCGTGGTGATGCCGCTGGAGCGCCGCCACCCCAAGCTGCATTACCGTAATCTGTTGTATACCGCCGTGACGAGAGCGAGAAAGCTGCTTATTATGACCGGACAAAAGGAAACGGTGTACGCCATGGTGCAGAATAACCGCCGCACCCTGCGCTATACCAATCAAAAAGAGATGCTGCAGGAGATGTGCGATGAGTGACCATGTGACGCTGCGGGAAATAGTGACCAATCTGCTGTACCCGCCGCGGTGCCTGCTGTGCGGGGCCCTGTGCAGTTGGGAGGAATCGCTGTGTGAGAGCTGCCGGGAGCAACAGCCGCAGGCGGGGGAATTTTTCTGGGAGCCGGAGGTATTCGGCTGCCGGGGAATACTATGGTGCGCCCGGTATGAGGGGGCCTTCCGTACCGGGATGGAGCAGCTGAAATTTGAGGGTGTGCGGGAAAGCCTGCCGCTTTTTGGCGGGATGCTGACGGAAGCGGTGCGGCAAAGCGGCCTGCTGCCGCGGCTGACAGCTGTGACCTATGTGCCCATGCCGCCGGAGCGGGAACGCCATCGGGGGTATAATCAATCCAAACTGCTGGCGCAGTACCTGGCCGGGGAGCTGGGACTGCCGCTGCGGGAGGGTGTACTGGCCCGGGATGGCCGGGCGACCGCCCATGCGGCGGCGGGCCGGGCGGCCCGCATCACGCTGGCGAAGGAAAGCTACCGGGCCGGGGAAAGAAAGCTGCCGCCCGGTGAGCATATTTTGCTCATTGATGACATTATTACCACCGGGGCAACGCTGGAAAACTGTGCCGCGATCCTGCTGGCGCAGGGCGCCGAGAGTGTGACCGCGGCGGCGGTGCTGCGGACCCCCAGGCCGGAGGACAAAAAATTGGAGGGCAATAGAGGGTAAATTGTGAATTTACTGCGAAATGTGCCGCCCCGGCTTTGACATTATCCGATGATAATGGTATGATAAATCCATAAATGGGAAAGGCCGCCCCGGCGGTCAAAGCTACAGCGAAATGAGGGAATATCAAGGTGTTTGCAAATGATATCGGAATTGACCTGGGTACCGCTACGACCCTGATCTATATAGCCGGAAAAGGCATTGTTCTGCGGGAGCCTTCCATAGTGGCGATGGATGAGCGCAATGGGCAGGTGCTGGCCGTGGGTGATGAAGCCTACACCATGCTGGGCAAGACCGCTTCGGATATCCGGGTGGTGCGCCCCCTGGAGGATGGCGTTATCAGTGATTATGAAGTGACCGAGCAGATGCTCAAGCACTTCTTTGCCAAGGTGAACCCCAGCCGGGTCTTTAAGCCCCGCGTCTGTGTTTGTGTGCCCAGTGCCATTACCGAGGTGGAATCCCGTTCCGTCATTGATACGGTGATGTCCAGCGGCGCCCGCAATGTTTACCTCATTGAGGAACCGGTCGCGGCGGCCATTGGCGCCGGCATGGATATTACCCGTCCCGGCGGCATTGTGGTATTGGATATCGGCGGCGGCACCAGTGATATCGCGGTGCTTTCCCTGAATGGTATCGTCTGCAAGAGCTCGGTGAAGATGGCCGGCAATAAGATGAACGCAGCCATCGTGCGGTATGTGCGCAGCACCTACAATGTTCTTATCGGTGATTCCACTGCCGACCGTGTTAAGCGGGAGATCGGTACCGTGTGGACCGAGGGCCAGCCTGAAAAGGTGATAGAGGTGAAGGGCCGCAACCTGGTGACCGGCTTGCCGCAGAAGATCACCCTTTCCAGCTATGAGCTGGAGATGCCGCTGCGCATCGAGGTGGAGCGTATTATTTCCGCGCTGCAATCGGTGATGGAGCAGACCCCGCCCGAGCTGGTGGCGGATATTGAGAAAAACGGCCTGCTGATGACCGGCGGCGGCGCTATGCTGGATGGCCTGGATAAGCTCATCACCAGCCGGGTGCGCATCCGGGCGCATTTGGCCGAAAATCCCATCGAAGCGGTGGCCATCGGCACCGGCAAGAGCTTTGAGTATCTGGGCAAGCTGTACGATGGCTTTGTCAGTTACACCAATTATTCCAGCCGGTAACCGTTAAATTGAATAAAACAGGAGACTCTCCCCGGCGGGGAGGGTCTTTTTTTGTGTCCATGAAACAAAAACTACACAAGTTTGCACCATTTCTTATTCTTGATTTTATGAACTTTGACAAGATACAATATATTTGTCCATGGATAGAACATAAGAAAGAAAGGCGACTGCAATATGAGGAATGTCACCGATGAATTTGTAAAATTTGCGCTGGAATACGCCGATTACGATAAGATCCCGGCGGAAGTGATCCATGAATCCAAGCGGGTACTGCTGGATGGCCTGGGGAACGCGCTGGGCGGCATCGCTTCCGATAAGGGCAAGATCGGTATTATGTTTGCACGCCGGCAGGGCGGCAATGGTGCGGCGAGCCTGATCGGCGTAGGCGGAAAATCTTCCGCGGCTGTGGCGGCTTTCTGCAATGCGGAGCTGTGGAACGGCCTGGATATGGACCCTGTACCCCATGTGCCGCCCATTGTCATCCCTGCCATTCTGGCAGTAGCGGAGGAGCGCGGTTCCACCGGCAAGGAACTGCTGGCAGCGCTGTGTGTCGGCCAGGAGGTTGCCCGGCGGCTTTCCCGCGTGCTGCTTAGCATTATGACAAAGTCCATTATGAAATATGGCAAGACCCCGGACTTCTTCGGCAACAGCAATGAGCACATCATTGGCGCGGCGGTGGGCTGCGGCATGCTGATGAAGCTGAACGAGAAGCAGATGCGCAATGCCATTGGCATCGCGGCCTATTACTGCTCACTGGGTGTCTGCCGTGACTGGGAATCCACCTCCCCCAAGTCCATGATCAAGTATGTGCCGGTTTCCTGGATGGCCCAGGGCGCGGTGCAGGCGGCCGAAATGGCCGAGTTGGGTTACACCGGAAATGAGTACACCCTGGATAGCGAATACGGTTTCCCGCACATTTATTGCCGGGAGCCGGATGTATGGGACCCTGAGAAGGTAGTGGAGGAGCTGGGCTCCCGCTGGTTCTTTACTGAGTACCACTACAAGCCCTACCCCGTATGCCGCTATCTCCACAGCGTGCTGGATGCCTTTGCGATTTTGCAGGAAAAATATCACTTCTCCCCGGAGCAGATCGAGGCGATCGATTGCCATACCGCGGCCTTTGTCGCCAATCCCGATCAGTATTCCGTGGCCAACCAGGTAGATGTGCAGTTCAGCGGGCCCATTGCTATGGCGCTGGAGGCTTTTGGGTACAAGCCCGGCCCGGCCTGGCAGGATAAGCTGGCGCTGAATGACCCGCGGCTGCTGGCCTTTGCCAAAAAGGTGACCATGCATGTAGCCCCTGAGTATGCCGAACTGCGCCGCAAGGACCCCTTGAGCTGGTACGGCCGGGTGGAGGTGACCGTAGGCGGTCAGGTATACACCGAATCGGTGGATTATTCCCGCGGCACCAATAAGGATGGCTACCGCCTGACCGACGAAGAGATCCAGGATCGCTTCCGCCTGGGCGCCAACTGCATCCTGCCCGACTATAAGGCCGAAAAGGTAATAGCCGAAATGGCCCGGCTGGAAAATGCGGCGAACCTGACCGCATTGTTTGAAAATCTCTGCCTTTGATCGAATTATTTGATATACATTCCAATGAAAGGAAGGAAAAATAAATGGCTAACGCAAAAGAAACCAGATCTGTAAAAAACAATATTGGTTTAGCGCTTTTTATCCTGATCCTCGTGGCAATGTTCTTTATCCCCACCTCTGAGACCCTGACCGCGGCGGGCCGCAATTCGCTGGGCCTGCTGCTGGCCACCATCGTCTGTATGCTCACCGGCGGTCTGCCCATCGGCGTGCTGTGCATGCTGGTCATTCCGCTTATGTATATCTGCGGCTGCGTGGAAACACCCGCGGCTGCCCTGGCGGGCTTCCAGAACCAAAGCGCCTTCTTTATGCTGGCTAGCTTTGGCCTGACCTGTGCCGTGACAAGAGTGCCCCTTTCCCGCCGTCTGATGCGCGGCATCATCACAAAAGCAGGCAGAAATGTCAATACCGTTCTGCTGGCCATTATGCTGTGCTGCGGCCTGCTTTCTTCCATCGTTTCCAATATCGCCGCCTGTTCGGCGTTCATCCCGCTGGTGCTGGATTTCCTCAGCATCTATGAAAATGAGGACGAGCGCAAGCGCACCGGCCGCTGCATGCTCATCGCCCTGCCCACCGCCTCCATGATCGGTGGTATGATCACTCCCGCCGGCGGTGCGGTGAATGTAATCGCCATCACCTACCTGGAGAACCTGGCCAGCGTGAATGTCACCTTCCTGGATTGGGTCGCTATCTTTGCGCCCATCGCCATTGTGGCATTTATTGCGGCTTACTTCATCATCCGCGCGGTCTTTAAGCCCGCGGAGCTCACCCAGGATGCCATCCATCATTACCTCAGCAAGCTGGAGATTCCGGAGAAGATCGGCAAAGATGAGATCCGTGTCTGTGTGATCATCGCTGCCATGCTCATCTGCTGGATCCTGGGCACCTGGTTCAGCTTCTTCAATATCATGGTGGTTGCCATGGTAGGCGTTGGCATCATGATGCTGCCCGGCATTGGCGTCTTTGGCTGGAAGGACTTCGTCAAGGAAGTCAACTGGACCGCCTTCTTTATGCTGGGTACCCTCATCGGCCTTACCGGCCTGCTGCGTACCAACGGCGTGGTAAAGTGGCTCACCAGCATTATGGATCTGAGCTCCATCGCCACTTCCGACTTTGTATTTGTCTTTGTTCTGGCACTCATCGGCTTCCTGATCCTTATCATCATGCCGGTAGGCCCCACGCTGGTCACCACTTTGGCGGTCCCGCTGGTGGCGGTTGCCGCGGCGGCCAATATGAGCCCTGTTATGCTCATCTGCACCACCGTAATGTGCGCCACCTGCTGCTTCCTGTTCCCCATTGATGTAGTACCCCTGCTGACCTATGGCTACGGCTACTATGAGATGTCGGATATGCCAAAATCCAACGCGATCATTCAGGTAATACTTTGCCTGCTTTCGGCAATCTGGCTGCCGGTTATCTGCGGAATGCTGTTCTAAGCAAGAACGACAGATGACAACAGGCCCGGCGGTTGCCGGGCGGAAGATTATCTGATAGACTTGATGTATAGCAGGGGGCTTGGCCCCCCTGCCGTACAGCGGGGAAAGGATGGGCAGACAATGACATTGCTTCAACTACGGTATTTCAAGGCGGTATGTGAATTCCACAGCGTGACCAAGGCGGCGGATGAGCTTTTTATCTCCCGTACAGCCATTTCCCGTTCCATCAATGCGCTGGAACAGGAATTTGGCATTGTGCTTTTTACGCACACCACCACCGGACTGGAGCTGACGGATGATGGGAAAGTCATCTATGAGCGGATCAATGAGGTGTTGGGCCGCATCTGCGCCATCGAGCAGGTAGCCCAAAAGCTGGCGGAGGGTCCGAAACGCCAGGTTGTGAATGTCGGCCTGACGCCCTTTACCTCGCAAAGAATTTTCCCGGATTTCTATCAAAAGTTCCACGAAAATTACCCCAATATCACGCTGGCGGCCACCGAGAAAAATAATCTGGAAGCAAGGGCCCTGCTGGCGGAAGGTTCGATCGATGTCATCTTTACAACGGATATCTGCTACGATACCGAAAACTGCGATATTCTGCCACTGGGGCAGGCGGAGCAGGTGCTTTATGTCTCCAAGCAAAACCCGCTGGCCCAGCGAAAAAGCATCAAAACAGAGGACCTGCGCCTGCTGCCGCTGGCCATGCTCAGCAAATACCTCCAGCGGGAACGGGAGCTTACTTCCCGGCTGGATTCAATAGGATGCCCGCCTAATATCGTGATGCGGCTTTCCCAAATCAGTGCTCTGCAAAGCATTGTGGAGCGTGACCTGGCCTGTGCGGTGCAGATCCGGGGCAGCTTTTCCTCCCTGGATGTAGTGGGGATTCCCTTTGAGCCTGTGCTGCCGGTATCGCTGGCGCTGATATGGAATAAGCACCGGGCGGAGACCTCCGCTGTCAAAACCGTGATCGATTTTGCCAGAGCGTTCTATGAGGAAACGGCGGAGGAACGCTCTTGAGAAAATACAAAAGGAGCAACCAATGGATAAACAATATTACGAAGAAGCCCGCTGGCTGAAGGTCTACGATGAGTGCGAGCTGCTCATTATCGGCAGCGGCGCGGCCGGACATTCCGCGGCAATTGCTGCGGCCCGGGCCGGCTGTCGAGATATCATCCTGATGGATCGCTATGGCTATTCCGGCGGCGATGTTACCGGCGGATATGTCATTATGGTCCCGGATCTTTCCTGGTACGATAAACAGTTTGTAAAGGGTTTGCAGGAGGAATGGTTCCAGCGCATGAAGCACATTCCCGGCGCGGTGCGCGGTCCGGAGGGCGCCCAAATGGGCAGTACCGATCCGCTGCTTTGTGATAGCTGGAAGGCGATCCACGACTGCTGGAGCCGTGGGGAGGAGTCCCCCCACCGGCTGGTGCGTTCGGTCTATTTTGAACCGAACCAGCTGAAAATTGAGCTGGATAAGATGCTGCTGGAGGAACGGCAGTCTATCCGGGTGCTGTACCACAGTACCGGCGTATGCCCCATTATGGATGGGAACACTGTAAAGGGTGTAGTGTTTGAGAGTAAGGAAGGCCGCCAGGCCATCTTTGCCAAAGCGGTCATCGACGCCACCGGCGATGGAGATATTTTTTCCCAGACCGGTGCGCCCTTTGCCAGCCTGGCGGATGCTGAGACCCGATCCAGCACCACAGCGCTGGTTTGGCGCATCGCGGGCATCAATTGGGATCTCTTTGAGGAATGGAAGCGTACCCGGCCGGAGGCCTTTGCGGCGCTGCGCGGCAGCATCAGCAAGATCGCCGGATTCCGGGCCATGCCGCTGCCCACCAATTCCAATGAGATGTGCTGGATCAATAACTGGCATGCCGAAAAGGACTGTACCAAGATCAAGGACCAGACCGAGACCGAGATGGCGACCCGTGCCAGTATGCGGGAGGTGCTGGCCTACCTGAAGGAAGCTGTCCCCATGGCGTTCCGCAATGCGTATCTTTATGATATCGCGCCGCAACTGGGAGCCAGGTGCAGCCGCAGACTGACCGGTGAGTATGTGATGTCCGCGAATGACTGGGCCTTCGCGCATGAGTTTGAGGATGTTATTGCCTGGCACAGCACCATCTGCTCCATCAATGATTGCGGACCGGTCGAGATCCCCTACCGGGCCATTGTCCCGCAGAAGGTGGAAGGCTTGCTGTGCCCCGGCAGGCACATTTCGGCGGATGATGTGGCCATCGATTGGCTGAACCTGATCCCCCAGTGTGTTGGTACCGGCCAGGCCGCCGGCGTAGCCGCCGCAGTAGCGCTTTCTCAGGGCACCAGCCTGCGTGGTGTGGATATCCGGCGGGTTCAGGACATCCTGGTGGAACAGGATGTTCCGCTGCCGAGAAACGAAAAGTTCCTCGCGATCGATAAGGGCTATCAGGAGCTGGTGGAGGAAAAGAATCATGGCCTCTACACCAAGCTGGCCGCCAAAGCAAGGGAAAACGCCAAGGAGCTGGAAAGCTTCCATCAGTGGTAAATCAGCGGTGCGGGCTTGTCCCACGCCAAAAGCATACCGGGCAGCGGAATGGCTGCCCGGTTTTCTGCGCCCTTTCTATTTTGTGCTTTCCGCGGGTTCGCCGCTGCGGATGCTGCTCCTGCTATCATTCCAGCAGAAACAGAGGCGCCGCCCGCAGGGCGGTTCGGCGAAGCCAAACCCGGCGGCTGTGCCGCCGAAGCCGTCCGTAGGACGGCTTGCCCTGCGGGCGGCCGGAAACGCGCCTACTCGTAAAAGAACCACCGCAGCGGCTCACCATAGGCTAAGCTGCTGCAGCGGCGTTTCGTACTTGTGCAGATATTGAAAGATGGCATCATTATTGTGCAGGATCCCGGCGGCTTCACACCGCGCGTGGAATAGCCGCATCAGCCGGTCGTTGTGGGGACTGGTCACCTCATAACGGTCGCCGTAGATGCGGCGGTAACGCTCGCTCAGGCCGGGGAACAGCTCATCCAGTCGGGCATAAAAGTATTCCCGGCTGCCTTCCCGCAGCGTCAGCCCCATGCCAAAGCAGAGGATTCCCCGTACACCGGCTTCCTCGCAGCGGTCCAGCAGGGCGGAGATATTCTCCTCGGTATCGTTGATAAAAGGTAAAATGGGGGAAAGCCACACCACCGTGGGAATACCGGCCTTCTGCAGCTCCCGCAGTACCTCACAGCGGCGGGCGGTGGTGCATACATTCGGCTCCAGCTTGCGGCACAGTGTCTCATCAGCGGTGGTCAGGGTCATTTGTACTACGCATTTGGCTTTCTGTTGGATGCGGCACAGCAGGTCAAGGTCCCGTAGGATCAGGTCACTTTTAGTGATGACGGTAAAGCCGCAGCCATAGCGCTCCACCACCTCCATCGCCCGGCGGGTCAGCCGCAGCTCTGCCTCCAGCGGCAGGTAGGGGTCGGTCATGGAGCCGGTCCCCACCATGCAGGGGGCTCTGCGGCGCCGCAGGGTGTCCTCCAGCAGTTCCACGGCGTTCTGCTTTACCTCCACATCCTCAAATACATGATCGATGTGATAGCACCGGCTGCGGGAATCACAGTAGATACACCCATGGGTGCAGCCCCGGTACAGGTTCATATTTCCCCCGGCGGAAAGGATTCCCTTCGCCATTACATAGTGCATGCTGCCGCTCCTTTATTGTTGTCCCCGCTTTTTCCAAATGATCGCCAGCGCTATTCCGCCGATGATGAAGATGCCACCGAGGCCGCAGATCACATCGGCAAAGATAAGCGGGAACCGGAAGGCGGCGGACATGTTGCCCATACCGCTCATGCTGCCCCAGGAGCCTACCGAACTCCATGTGCTGTCCCCCATGGAAAGCATGCTGCCGAAGCCAAAGCGCGCCAGCAGCCCCACCAGCAGGATACCCAGCCCCTGCGCTGCCACGATGTACCCGGCAATATAGCCCTTTTCCCGGAACAGCCGCCCGATATGCCGCGGCAGATGGTTCAGCCATTCCGGGGTGGGAGCGGGCTGCTGTACCGTTTCCGCCGCGGTATAGGTTGGGGAGGGATCCTCCTTGCCCAGCAGCAGGGTGTCGGTGGAAATATCCAGTGCCGCTGCCAGCGCGATGATGCGTTCGGCATCGGGGGTGGCTTCGCCGGTCTCCCATTTACTGATGGCCTGCCGGCTGACCCCCAGCCGCTCCGCCAGTTCCTCCTGGGAATACCCGGCCCGTTTGCGGTAGTATGCGATGCGTTCGCCCAGTGTCATATTATTTTCTCCTTTCGGGTCATTTCTTTTGTTTGCAATCCCATCATAAAGGAAGAGCCGGTGGCAGGCCACCGCTTTTCGTTGGATTTTCCGCAACCAATGGTTGCAAAAGGGCGTTATACCTCAAAATCGAAGGCTGAGCGCTCGGCCATTACCTCATGCACAAAGTCGGAAGCTGCCACATGCAGCGGATGGTTCTTGTAGTGCTTCAGCGCCGCCAGGTCGTCAAAATCCGCCGTCAGGCACACATCATACTGGTGGCTGTTGCAGTCCCGGTCAATGCGCAGCCCATGCAGTCCCTCTATTTTGCCGTTGAGCCCTTCCAGCTTTTCCTTCATCAGCCGGACATTCTCTTCTTTGTTTTCGTCCTTCAGGCGGTACATCACGATATGCCGTACCATAAAAATCACACTCCTTTTCTTTTTCCAGTATACCCGCCGGGCGGTGATACCGTCAAGCCCCGGCGCATACAAATAGCAGAAGAAGCGGCAAAAGGAGGCGTGGCCCATGATATGGTGGAAACGACTTTTGGTGATGGCGCTGGCGGCAGTACTGCTGCTGGGCGCGGTATGGTGGGGCAGCGGAAAAATCCTGCCGGCGATGCGCCAGCTTTCGGTTACACAGGAGGTCAAGCTCCCGGTGCTGATGTATCACGGCATCCATTCCAATCCCCAAAAGGCAGGGGATTATGTCATCACACCGCAGGCTTTGGAGGAGGACCTCCTTTATTTACAGCGTCAGGGCTGCACTACCGTGGTGATGAGCGATCTCATTGCCTATGTGCAGCAGGGTACGCCTCTGCCGGAAAAGCCGGTGATGATCACCTTTGATGACGGTTACTATAATAACTATCTGAATGCCTACCCGCTGCTGCAAAAGTATCAGATGAAAGCCGTTATTTCCATCATTGTGGGGGAAACCGATAAATACAGTGAGCTGGATGAAAATAAGGAAAACTATTCCCACATTACCTGGAATATGATCAACGAAATGATGGAAAGCGGCCTCATCGAGATCCAGAACCACACCTACGAGCTGCACAAGACCGGGAATCCCCGCCGCGGTGCCGCCCAGCGCAAGGATGAAACCACCGAACAATATTTTGCCGCCGTGGGTGCCGATTTGAAAAAAGCCCAGGACCGCATAGAGGAGATGACCGGCTGGCGGCCCAATACCTTTACCTATCCGTTTGGCTCTTACAGCCGCCACAGCCAGGAGCTGCTGGAGCAGCTGGGCTTTGCCGCTTCTCTCGGTGTGGAGGGCAAGCCGTTCTGCCTCACCCGGGATCCCGCCTGCCTTATCCGTATTCCGCGCTATACCCGCACCAGCCAAAAATCCGCCGAGGAATTGCTTTGCCATTTCTGGGATTGAGCAGAGAGCGGGCTGCGCCGCCCCTTACTTTGTAGTGCCTTTCCCCATTCAGCACATATACCTACCCGGATTTCCACCCCTTGAAAAACCCGCCTTTTGGTGTATAATATAGGGCAGTAAATCCAAAGGAGGATACCGCCTTGCCAAAAGAGATCGTCGGTATCGGCGCGGCCAATGTGGATATCATGGGCGAAAGCGCCGCCAGACTGGTGATGGAGGACAGCAACCCCGGCACCCTTTCGGTTTCCGTTGGGGGCGTCACCCGCAATGTCTGTGAGAATACAGCCCGGCTGGGGCTGCCTACCCGCCTCATCACCACGGTGGGGGAGGACATGTACGGTGAGAAGATCCGCTCCTGGTGCCGGGAATGCGGCATCGCCACCGATAGCTTTATCACCCTGCCCGGGAAAAACAGCTCGTCCTATGTTTCCATCCACCGCAGCGATGGCGAAATGGCCGTCGCCCTCAGCGATATGCGCATCCTGCAGGAGTTGACCCCAGCCCGGCTGGAGCCTATGCGGGACAAGCTCTCAGCGGCCGCCGCCATTGTGGTGGATGGCTGCCTACCGCAGGAAACGCTGCGCTACATTATCCGTACCTTCGGGGGCAGTGTCCCCATCTTTGCCGATCCCGTTTCCACCGCCTACGCCCGCCGGATGCGCCCGGTGCTGCGTGGCATCGATACCCTGAAGCCCAACCGCCTGGAGGCCGAAATTCTTTCCGGCCGCTCCATCCGCTGCGAGGCGGACTACTTCCGGGCGGCGGAGGGCATCCTGGCGCAGGGGGTGCGCCGGGTCATCATCAGCGCCGGTTCCCGGGGCTGCTACTATGCCGATAACATGGGTCAGCGGCTGTGGAGCCGTACCCGCCCCCTGCAGCAGGTGGAAAACGCCACCGGAGCGGGTGATAGCTTCATGGCGGGGCTGCTTTACAGCGCGGCGCGGCGCTACTGGCTGGGGGATACCATGGACTTTGCCATGGGCGCGGCGCTGGCGGCTTTGCAGGCCCGCACCACCATCAATCCCTCCATCAGTCCGGAGCTGGTTTGGCAGCTGGTGCGGGAGCAGAAGCGCCCCCGTACCCCGGTGACCCCCACCGGTTTTGCAGGGAAATAATGCCGCAAGATAGTTCTTTTGTGATGAATCCAGGCGGCAAAATAGCGATTTATTTAGCGGTATGTGTAAAAAGCATACCGCTTTTCTCTGCAATTTTGGCAATTTGCTGCTTGCATTAACTATACCAACATGGTATAGTATAAACATTCAGGAATAAGTGCAATACATTTCCGGAATAAACTCTTGTTAAACTCTTGACAACTTGTGAGAAGTAGAATACAATAAGCATGACAAAAAAGGCCCAGCCTGTGCACAGTCCACAAGCCTTGTGAAAAATATGTCCAAGACGGCATAAAGCACGGCAAAAGCCCGAACCAATAAGAGAAAATGAACTGGGAGGTAACGAATTTATGCGTAACGAATGGAAAGAATTCAAAGGCGGCCGTTGGGAAACCGAGATCGATGTTCGTGACTTTATCATGAACAACTACACCCCCTACGATGGCGATGACAGCTTCCTGAAGGGCCCCACCGCCGATACCACCGCCCTGTGGAACGAAGTGCTGGAGCTCTCCAAGAAGGAGCGCGAGGCCGGCGGCGTACTGGATATGGATACCAAGGTTGTTTCCACCATCCTCAGCCATGGCCCCGGCTACCTGGATAAGGACAAGGAGACCATCGTCGGCTTCCAGACCGATAAGCCCTTTAAGCGCGCCCTCATGCCCTATGGCGGCATCCGCATGGCGAAGCAGGCCTGCGAGGATAACGGCTATCACTTGGATCCCGAGGTAGAGGAGTTCTTCACTATCCATCGCAAGACCCACAATGCCGGTGTATTTGATGCCTACACCCCCGAGATGCGTGCCTGCCGTAACAGCCATGTCATCACCGGCCTGCCCGATGCCTACGGCCGCGGCCGCATCATCGGCGACTATCGCCGCGTGGCCCTGTACGGCGTAGACCGCCTCATCGAGGACAAGGAATTCCAGAAATCCACCACCCCCAGCGTTATGCTGGCCGATGTCATCCGTGACCGTGAGGAGCTCTCCGAGCAGATCCGTGCTCTGAAAGAGCTGAAGGCCATGGCCGGCATCTACGGCTGTGATATTTCCAAGCCCGCCACCAATGTGCAGGAGGCCATCCAGGCTGTTTACTTTGCCTATCTCGCCGCTGTCAAGCAGCAGAACGGCGCCGCCATGAGCCTTGGCCGCACCTCCACCTTCCTGGATATCTATGCCGAGCGTGATCTGCGCAACGGCGTCTTCACCGAAGAGCAGATCCAGGAGTTCGTAGACCACTTCGTTATGAAGCTGCGTCTCGTCAAGTTTGCCCGCACCCCCGATTACAATAACATCTTCGCCGGCGATCCCACCTGGGTCACCGAAAGCCTGGGCGGCATGAGCACCGATGGCCGTCACATGGTCACCAAGATGAGCTACCGCTATCTGCATACCCTGGATAACCTGGGTGCTTCCCCCGAGCCCAACCTCACCGTTCTGTGGAGCCATAACCTGCCCGCCAACTGGAAGAAGTATTGTGCCGAGATCTCCATCAAGCACTCTGCCAT
>CALERQ010000236.1 GCA_937907305.1 uncultured Clostridia bacterium
TGATAACAAGGGACAGGGAAGCGACTTCAGCTCCCTCACCAGCATCACCTTTACCAATAATAAGGTTACCAGCACCCGCCCTGTCAAATTTGAGTTTATTTCTCAGTGGGATATAACTACAACCGTTACTGCTACCGATAACAATTTTGATATTTCCAAGCAGGATGGCGATACCAGCACGAAAAATGTTGGTTTGTACTTTGGCCCGCACAAGAAGACCAACGCAGTAAATCTCATTGTTGGCGGCAATACCAAGAGCGCAAATACCGCTGCCATGTATGTGATTCCCGAAGGCTGGGATAGCATTTCTGAAAATTCTTCCATCAAGAACAAGAGCGGGGAAGAAATCAAGCTTACTGATGTTTTGGAGTGGAAGTCCAACAATAAGCTCACTCTTGACCCCACTGGCAACGGCAAGGATGAGAACGCATCCACCGTTATCATCATCGACCGTCCCGCCGCGGACACCCCCAAGACCGATGACCAGAAGAACCCCGCCACCGGCGCCAATGATATGGTCGCCGCGGCCGTGGCCCTCATGGCCGTCTCCGCCCTTGGCATGGCCGTCCTCGCCCGCAAAAAGTAATCCGTGATTCACCCAAAAGCTCTCCCATGCCGGGGGAGCTTTTGCTGTGGCGGTCGGGATGGCAGGATGCTGCAATAATCAAAAAAGACGCCCAAAGGCGTCTTTTTTGTTGGCGGAGATGGAGGGATTTGAACCCTCGCGGCACTTTCGCACCCTACTCCCTTAGCAGGGGAGCCCCTTCACCACTTGGGTACATCTCCAAGGGCTACGAATTACTGTCGGAGGTGTTGGCGGAGAGGATGGGATTCGAACCCATGGCTCTGATGAGTCACCGGTTTTCAAGACCGGCTCCTTAAACCGCTCGGACACCTCTCCACGGCTTTATATCGTACTTCAGTATATTATCATATCGGGAGGGGGTTCGTCAAGCGGAAATTGGATTATTTTTGCGCGGTGGGGGTAAGGGCGGCGCCGGGGTAGTAGTGCAGCAGAATCTCCTGATAGTTTTTGCCGTGCTGCGCCAGGTACTGCGCCCCGAACTGAGAGAGCCCTACCCCGTGCCCGTAACCCAGCACATCAAAGGTGAAAAGCTCATTTTTATATTCCACGGTGAAGGCGGAACTGCGCAGCCCCAGCAGGGTACGCAGCTGCTGGCCGGTCAGCACGCGGTCGCCGGCCTGCACCGCCGTGACATACCCGGCTTCGCTGCGGGTGAGGATCTTGAGCCAGTCTTCCGGCTTTTGCCCGGTGAGGATGGACTGGGCGGTCAGCTTTTTGCGCAGTTCGGCGGCGGTGATGGTGACGGTGCTGTGGTACCCGGCGGCTTCCCTGTCCCAGTGGCTATCGGCAGGGATGAGGTAGGGCAGGGGACCTTCCCACACATTTCCGGCGTCCTCGGTGGTTTGCCCAGCGCTGATGGCGAAATAGGCGGCCACAATGGGCTGGCCCTCGTAGGTGATGAGGTACTGCATGGCTTTTTCGGCGGCCTGGGTGATTTTTTTACGGTAGGCTTTGTAGTGGTCGCCCCACATGGCTTTCATGGTGTCATCGGTGACATAGCCCAGCCGCTTGGAGGGATCGGCAGAAAAATCGGCACCCTTCAGCTCCTCCGGGGGATCGGCCCGGCGGAGCGCCGCCAGGTAGTGGGCATTGGTGTAGGCGGCCAGGCCCTGCGCGATAAGGGCGTCCTCCTCGTAGGAGGCGGGCATTTCCGCCGCGATGGCCCCGGCCACATAGTTCGCCGCGGGGACTTCCGCCACCTGGCCGGTGGTTTCATCCAGGATACGGAAGGAGGGGAGGACGGTGAGAGCATCGGCCGATGGCTCCTGCGGTTCCTCACGGTCGGTGCCGGGGAGAATATTGCTTTGCGGTTGTGCGGGATCGGATGTGGCTGCGCCGGGCAGACCGGTGCCCAGCGGGGTGCCGCTCCAGGCCAGTACCAGCAGCGGCAGCACCAGCATAGCGGCGGCCGCGCCGCCCAGCAGTCCCCAATCGGCTTTCATAGGCTTTTCCCTCCGTGGCTGGAATGTGGTGTGGGGCAGAATCCCCGGCAGGCCGCGCCCCGCGCAGCGGGGCCCCCGCAGGGGGCACCGCTTCCCCGCCCCTGGGGGGCGGGCAGGGCGGCCCGGAGGGCCGCCCGCGCGGGGCGCGGCGCCGGGATGCTGCACCGGCTGGGGGATGTTTGTCCCCACTACCGGCATGATATGCCGCGAAGGGGTAAAAAATGCAGCGGGGTGAGGGTCCACTCCGCTGCTTTGGGATAACAGGTTTTATGAAATTTGCAAAATCGCTGAAAGCATCGCAGCCTCGTCTTCGTTCAGCACCGTGGCGTACGCACCGCTGTAATTCACCACCCGGGTTTCCTCCGGGAAGAAGCCGTACAGTGTTTTATCCAGCAGGAAGTAGTGGGCGCATTTTGCGGGAAGTTCACAGTCTGCCCAGCGCTCGCCGCTATCATAGAACATGGCATAGGTCTGTTCGTAATCGCTGCCGAAGAGCTGGGAGGAAACGGCGGCCATCGCGTCAAAATCCGTCATATCCGGAATGGGCTGTTCTCCCACCGAGATGATCTTGCTCTGGAGCTCATTGCTGCCGCTGCTATTGTTCGGCTCATATCCGGAGGGCGGGTTTTCATCGGTACCGGCGCCCGCCGTGCTGGGGTTGGGCGCGGGAGGGGTTCCCTGCCCGTTTTCCAGTATCTTCTGGTTGGCGTTCTCGTCCTCCCAGCAGGAAGAATAATAGGTACGGTCGTTTTCGCCCGGCATCATGTCCGCGCCGTAGCTCATGCTGTTCTCCGGCGCCGCCATATCGTTGGAAACGGAGCTCTTATTTGCCAGCGCGCCGCTTTGCAGCAGGTAGGTGACCCCCACCGCCAGCACCAGCACCGCGGCAATGCTGCCCCAGTGCCGCCACTGCACCCGGATGACATTCTGCTTTTTCTCCGGGGCGGGGAGGGCTTCCTCGGTAGTTTTGGCGTCCTCGGCATCCATGCGGGCAAAAAGCGCCGCGGCTGAGAGGGTAGGGGGCAGGGCAGGCTCGCCGGCTTGCTTCAGCTCGTCCCGCAGCCATTCCAGGTCGTTATTGCGTTCGGTCTCACGCTCGGTATTCATTTGGCCCCCTCCTTTCCGGTGGTATCCTGTAATTGATTGCGCAGCTTTTTCAGCGAACGGGACAGCTTGCTGCTTACCGTCCCCTGCGGCAGGGAAAGGATCCCCGCGATCTCCCGCATGGTATAGCCCTCAAGCACCGAGAGCAGCACGATCTGCCGCTCCTCCGGGGAGAGGGTACCCAGCGCTTCGCTAAGCTCTGCCCGGCGGGTGGCAGTTTCCGGCACCGCTTCCTCGGCGGTTTCGTAGTAGCTGTCCAGGTCTATTTCCTTTTTGCGGGTTACGATCTGGGCGACCTGCCGTTTGCAGCGGGCGGAGAGGATGCGGAACATCCAGCTGCGGAACGCCTCCGGCTCCCGCAGGTTCTTAATGCCCTTCCACGCTTCGGCAAAGGTATCCGCCACGGCGTCTTCGGCATCCGGGCCGCTGCCCAGGGTATACAGCGCCATGCGGTACAGGTCGCCGGCCAGGCTTTCATACAGCTCGCCAAAGGCAGCCCGGCTGCCTGCCTGCGCCTGGGTCACCAGCTGGGTGATGGTCATAACGCACCTTCCTTTTGTGATGCCGCCCCAACCGGCTTTCACCATAATAGTGTCGCTTGCGGCGGATTTTGTTGCATCACATGTTAAAATTTTTGCAGGGCCCCGCTCCGCGCCCCGCGCGGCCGGCCCTGTGGGCCGGCCTGCCCGCCCCTACGGGGCGGGTTCGCGCTGCCCCTGCGGGGGGGGCAGCGCGGCGCGGGGCGCGGGAAGCCGGGATGCTGCAGCAAAATACCTTCGCGGAAAAGTACAGGCCTTACGGGTGGAGAAAGGCGGGCGCACCGCAGCGGGGAGGGCTGCCCGCAAGGGTCAGCACGACTAAAGCGGAGGGGCGCCCGATGTATGGCCGGTGTCCGTGCCAAGCGAAGGTTCCTTCTGCCGCTATTTTAGCACACCGGCGCCCAAATGAAAACCCCGCCCTGTGCAAGATAGTGCTTTCCTTTTGCGGGCGGGCGTGGTATAATGGAACGTAAAGTGAGAAGCTATATCCATTTTACCCGGCCGCACCCGCGGCGGGGCCGATCCAACGACCGAAACGGAGGGATCTTATGCAGGAACGATTGAACCAATATCGTCCTATTCTTGCGGTGCTGATAGTGGCCTGCGGCCTGATGGCTGCCGTCACCTCCCGCTACGATATGACCCTGTTTTATATCTGCCTGGGGGTGTGGGCGCTGCTCTCCCTTGGGTGTATCATCTGGATGACCGTTATTACCCGGCAGAACCGCCGCCGCTTTGGAGAATTGCAGGATTCGCTGGAGCATATTATGAGCGATGCTGTGTTGTCCCTTCCCATGCCGTCCCTCATCGTGCGGGAAAGCGGCGAGGTGGTGTGGAGCAATCCCCCCGCCAAGCAGGGGGTATTCCCCGGGCAGGAGCTGTTTGGGCACAATATAGCGGAACTGGTGCCTGGACTGGACTGGCAGGCCGAAAGCAGCGCCGAAGGTCGGGACATCGTGATAGGAGAGCGGCACTACACCGTGTTCCTTATGCACTCCAGCTCCACCAAGGAGCCGCTGACCATCATCTGCCTGGTGGATGATAACGACCTGAAGCACTATACCCAGGAATACTTTGATTCCCGGCCCTATGTGCTTACCATGCTCATTGATAACTACTCCGAGCTGTTTACCGATGCCAAGGAAAACGAGCGCAGCCGCACCATGGGGCAGATCGAGCATATCATCGAGACCTTTGCCGAGGAAAACCACGGCCTGGTGAAAAAGCTGGAGCGTGACCGCTACCTGGCGGTGGTGGAGGAGCGCTTTATGAAGAAGGTCATTGAAGACCGCTTCCCCATTCTCAATGCCATCCGGGCGGTGGATACCGGCGACCGCAACAACGCGACTATGTCCATTGGTGTTTCGCCCATGGCGGCCAGCCTGCACGAGAGTGAGACCATCTCCCGCCAGGCGCTGGATATGGCCCTGGGCCGCGGCGGCGACCAGGTGGCACTGCGGCAGAAGAACGGCTATGAGTTCTTTGGTGGCACCGGCCGCGGGGTGGAAAAGCGCAATAAGGTGCGGGCGCGTATTATGGCCAATGCCATTACCGAAGTGGCCACCACCTGCGATAATATTCTCATCATGGGCCACCGCTTTGCCGATCTGGACTGCCTGGGTGCGGCCATTGGCATGTACGCCGGCCTTTCCACGCTGGGCAAGCCCTGTTCCATTGTGCTGGATACCGAAAAGAGCCTGGCGCAGCCGCTGTACCGCCATATGCTGCAGCAGGATAAGCGCTATGAGGATGCCTTTGTTTCTCCGGCGCAGGGACTGGATATGGTGGGCCGCAATACCTTGCTGGTGGTAGTGGATACCCACATCCCCTCCATCCTGGAAAGCCGGGAGATCTACGAAGCCTGCCGCAATGTCATCGTTATTGACCACCACCGCAAGATGGTGGAGCATATTGATAACGCCATCATCTTCTTCCACGAGCCGTATGCCAGCTCCGCCAGCGAAATGGTGGCCGAACTGGTGCAGTATTTCAAAGAAGGCAAGCTGCGCATCAGCGTGGCGGAGGCCGAAGCCCTGCTGGCCGGTATTATGCTGGATACCAAGAGCTTTATTCTGCGCACCGGTGTGCGGACCTTTGAGGCCGCGGCCTTCCTGCGCCGCATGGGCGCCGATACCGTGGCGGTCCGCAAGCTGTTTGCTTCCAGCATGGAAAGCTACCAGGAGCGCAGCCGCCTGGTGAGCGCCGCGGAGGTATACCGCGGCTGTGCCATCAGCTGCACCTCCGGCGCCAATGTGGAGGGCATCCGCGTGGTGGCCCCGCAGGCCGCCGATGACCTTTTGGGCATCAGCGGGGTGGATGCGTCCTTTGTGCTGTACGAGCAGGACGGCGCGGTGAACATTTCGGCCCGTAGCATGGGCGCTATCAATGTTCAGCTCATCCTGGAAGGGATGGGCGGCGGCGGCCACCAGACCATGGCCGGCGCGCAAATTAAAGACATCACACTGGAGGATTGCCGCCAGCAGCTGCTGGTCGCCATCGACCGGTATTATGAAGAAAACCCCAAGGGAGGAAAAGACGCATGAAAGTAGTACTGAAACAGGATGTAAAAGGAACCGGTAAAAAGGGCGAGCTGGTAGAGGTAGCCGATGGCTACGCCCGTAATTTTCTGCTGAAGAGAGGCCTGGCCATCCCCGCCGATGCCGGTGCCATGAATGAACTGAAAAACCGCGAGGCCGCCAAGGCCTACCGTTTGGCGGAGGAGCAGAAGGCCGCCGAGGAGCAGAAGGCTGCCATTGACGGCAAGACCGTGAAGCTGACCGCCAAGGCTGGCGCCAACGGCAAGCTGTTTGGCTCCGTCACCGCCAAGGAGATCGCTGAGGGAATAGAAAAGCAACTGGGCACCGCCCTGGAAAAACGCAAGATCGTGCTGAAGGACGATATCAAGGCTTTTGGTTCCTACACCATCGAGGTCAAGATTTATAACGGCGTTTCCGCCAATGTATTTGTAGTTGTCGGTGAAGAATGATCCCGGCTGATAATCCTGCCCAGGAGTGCCCCAAATCCCCCACAGAAAAGGAGTGACCCCCATGCCCGCGGATTATATGACCACCGAGAGCCGCCTGCCCTTCAGCCTGGAGGCGGAGCAATCGGTGCTGGGCGCGGCCCTGCTGGATGCCGGCTGCGTGCCGGATCTGGTACGGCTGGTGCGCCCGGAGTTCTTCTACCGGGAGCAGCACCGCAAGATCTTTGAGGTGATCTCCGGGAAATTTACCCTGGGTGAACCCATCGATATTGTTACGGTGATGGAGGCCGCTGTGCGGGAGGAGATCTTCTCCACCCCGGAAGAGACCAAGGCTTATTTGGCCCAGCTGGCGCAGATGGTACCTTCGGTGCGCAATTTGGAGGCCTATACCAATATCCTGCAAAGCAAGTACCACCTGCGGGCGCTCATCACCACCTCCCGGGATATCATAGAACAGGCGGAAGCCCCCACGGCCCAGCCGGAAGGGCTCCTGGAATATGCCGAGCAGCGGATCTACGATATCCGCAACGGCCACAATAACGATAGCCTGATCCCGGTTTCCCGCGTGGTGCTGGAGACCTTTGATCATTTGCAGCGCCTTTCCGGCGAAAACCGGGCCGATTACCTGGGAATTTCCACCGGCTACGGCGACCTGGACCGCACCATCACCGGCCTTAATAAATCCGACCTTATCCTGGTGGCGGCCCGCCCCGGTATGGGCAAAACGGCCTTCGCCCTCAATATCGCCGCCAATGTGGCGCTGCGGGGCAAAAAGACCGTCGCCATCTTTTCGCTGGAAATGAGCCGTGAGCAGCTGATGAACCGTCTTTTCGCTTCGGAGGGCGGCATTGACAGCCGTAGACTCCTCACCGGTGAGCTTTCCACCGAGGACTGGGGCAAGGTGGCCGATCTTTCCCCCCTCTTTGGCGCGGCGCCCCTCTACATGGATGACACCGCCGGCATTACCGTGGCGGAGATGAAGGCCAAGCTGCGCCGTGTGCGGGATCTGGGCCTTGTTGTCATCGACTACCTTCAGCTGATGAGTACCGGCCGCCGCAGCGATAACCGTGTGCAGGAGGTTTCCGAGATCACCCGGAGTCTGAAAATTATGGCCAAGGAGCTGAATGTACCGGTCATCACCCTGTCGCAGCTTTCCCGTGGGCCGGAAAGCCGCAGCGACCACCGCCCCATGCTTTCCGATCTGCGTGAATCCGGCTCTATCGAACAGGATGCCGATATCGTGCTGTTCCTGTACCGGGAAGCCTACTACGAAAAAGACCGGGACGACCAGTCGGAAGCCGAGTGCATCGTGGCCAAGAACCGCCACGGCGAGACCGGTTCCATCAACCTGCGGTGGGATGGCCGTTATACCCGGTTCTTCAGCGTGGATCGCAACCGCGAATGAGCACACCGCTGGAGCAAAAGGCGCTTTTGGCCCTGCGCCAATATTCCCTGTTTACTCAGGGCGACAGGATTGCTGTCGGGGTTTCCGGCGGTGCGGATTCTGTCGCTCTTTTACGCTTTTTGGCTGCCCTGCGGGAGGAATACCGCTGGGAGCTGATCGTCTGCCACATCCACCATGGGCTGCGCGGCGCCGAAGCCGACCGGGATGAGCAGTTTGTGCGGGAGCTGGCCGGAAAGCTGGGGCTGCCCTATGCTGTCCGCCATATTGATGCCGCCGCTCTGGCGCTGGAAAACCACCTTTCGGTGGAGGAAGCCGGTCGCGATGCCCGTTATGCTTTCTTTGCCGAAACGGCAGGGGAGGGGGGACGCATCGCCACCGCCCACACCCTGGATGATACCATCGAAACGGTGCTGATGAACCTGGTAAGGGGCACCGGTCTGCACGGACTGTGCGGTATTCCCCGCACTCGGGGCAATATCGCCCGTCCCCTGCTGGATGTGACCCGCGCCGAGGTGGAGGAATATCTGGCCCTGCTGGGCCAGCCCTACTGCACCGATAGCACCAACCTTTCCGATGACTATACCCGCAACCGCATCCGGCACGATATTTTGCCGCGGCTTTGCGAATTGAACCCGAACTTTACCGGGGCCATGGCCCGCATGCTGCCCCAGCTGGCCGCCCAGTGGGCCCTCACTGAGCGGCTTGCCGAGAGCGCGGCGCAGCAGCTGCAGGGCGCCGCCTGCGGCGGCGCCCTGGACCGGCAGGGCCTTTTGGCCCTGCCGGAGCCGGTCTGCGACCGGCTGCTGCTGCGCCTGCTGGAGCGGCAGGGCCTGCCCCGTTCGGCCGCCGTGCTGGCGCGCATGAAGAAGACCCTCCGCACCGGCGGCAAGTTGGATGTCGCAGAGCGGGCCTGGTACTTCATCGCCGAAGGCGGCTGGGCCGCCTTGAGCTACCAGCCGCCGGGGGGCATCCCACCGGCTTTGGTGCCATTCCCCTTGCCGCAAAAGGCCGTCACGCTGCCCTTTGGCCAGCAAAAACGGATAAAACTGACGCTTTGCAACAAAATAGTTGCGAAACAGTCCGAAAAATTTAACATTTCCCTCTTAAAAAATGAGGTGGATTGTGATAAGATAATAGGTAATTCGGTTCTGCGTACCCGCCGCCCCGGCGACCGCATCCGCACAGCCAAAGCAGGGAAGCCGCTCCCGCTGGGAGAGGCCTGGGCCGCCGCCGGCATTCCGGCGCCGCTGCGCCCCGCCTTGGCGGTACTGGCGGATGATAGCGGTGTGCTGTGGGCCGAGGGCCTCGGCTGCGATTTCCGCGCCGCCGTGACCGAAAAAACCGGACAATATGTGATAATTGAGTGCCAGGAGGAATAAACACCATGAGAATGGATAAGGACATCTGCAAGGTAATGTTCAATGAGGTGGAGCTGCAGGGCGTATGCAAACGCCTGGGCGAGCAGATCACCAAGGACTATGAGGGCAAGGATCTTTTGATCGTCGGCATCCTCAATGGCGCCATCGTTTTCGTCACCGATCTCATGCGCCAGATCGACCGCCAGATCAATATCGATTTCATGTCCGTTTCCAGCTATGGCAACGGCACCACTTCCTCCGGCAATATCCATGTGGCCAAGGATCTCAATTCCGATATCGCCGGCCGCAATGTCCTCATCGTAGAGGATATTCTGGATACCGGCAACACCCTGCACCAGCTCACCAATATGCTCAAGGAGCGCAACCCTGCCTCCCTGAAAGTATGCGTGCTGCTGGATAAGCCCGCCCGCCGGGAGCAGGAGATCTATGCTGACTATGTCGGCTATACCATTCCCGATGCCTTTGTGGTGGGCTACGGCCTCGATTACGCCGAGGAATACCGCAACCTGCCCTACATTGGCGTCCTTTCCCCCAGCGTTTATTCCCACGAATAATCAAATCTGCCCAAGACAGGAGTGAAGTCATTGTCACCCAAAAAGAGAAACTGGATCGTCCCGGTAGTGCTCATCGCGCTGTTCTTCTACATGGCGGTCCGCATCTTCAGCATGAATACCGCCCAGCCCAAGGTGGAGTACCGCACCATCATCGATTACTTCAAGAATGAGCAGGTGGCGGAGTATGAACTGGATTTTGGCACCGGCGAGCTGACCATGCAGCTCAATGATGAGAAAAAGACCACCATCACCTACAGCGTGCCGAATCTCAGTCTGTTCCTGCAGGATACCCACGCCCTGGTAGATGAGTATAATGCCGAGCATCCCGATGCGCCCATCAAGCAGTACTACGATGCCGCCGAGGCCATGCCCTGGTGGATCGATATGCTGCCGCTGCTGCTCACCGTTCTGCTCATGGGCGGCTTCTGGTATATCCTCATGAAGCGCTCCGGCGGCGGGGGCAACCCCATGGCCTTTGCCAAGCTCAAGCCCAAGCAGCAGGATCCCCACAACCGTGTCACCTTTGATGATGTGGCCGGTGCCGATGAGGAAAAAGAGGAACTGGAGGAGATCGTCCAGTTCCTGAAGGACCCCGGCAAGTTCAATGCGCTGGGTGCCCGCATCCCCAAGGGTGTTTTGCTCATGGGCCCTCCCGGAACCGGTAAGACCCTGCTGGCCAAAGCCGTCGCGGGCGAGGCCGGTGTGCCGTTCTTCTCCATTTCCGGCTCCGATTTTGTCGAGATGTTCGTCGGCGTGGGTGCTTCCCGTGTCCGCGATCTGTTTGAGCAGGCCAAAAAGAGCGCGCCCAGCATCGTTTTCATCGATGAGATCGATGCCGTGGGCCGTCACCGCGGCTCCGGTTTGGGCGGCGGCCACGATGAGCGTGAGCAGACCCTGAACCAGCTGCTGGTGGAAATGGATGGCTTCGCGCCCAATCTCGGTGTTATCGTTATGGCCGCCACCAACCGCAAGGATATCCTGGACCCGGCCCTGCTGCGTCCTGGCCGCTTTGACCGTCATATCACCGTCAATTATCCCGATGTAAAGGGCCGCGAGGCGATCCTTCGCGTTCATACCCGCAATAAACCCATTGGCCCGGATGTGGATCTCGCCGTCATTGCCCGCTTTACCGGCGGCTTTACCGGCGCGGACCTGGAGAACCTGACCAATGAGGCCGCGCTGCTGGCCGCCCGCAAAAACCGCAAGGCCATCACCATGGAGGATATCCAGGAGGCCACCCTCAAGGTCGCTGTTGGCCCCGAAAAGCGCAGCCATGTCATCACTGATAAGGAGCGCCGCCTGACCGCTTACCACGAGTCCGGCCACGCCATCGTCACCTACTACTGCCCCCAGCAGGATAAGGTGCATCAGGTTTCCATCGTTCCCCGCGGCTGGGCGGGCGGCTTTACCCTGGCCCTGCCGGAGAAGGATGTGAGCTACCAGACCAAGAAGTGGATGGAGGAGGAGATCGCCGTGCTGCTGGCCGGCCGTGTGGCCGAACAGCTGGTGCTGGAGGATGTCTCCACGGGTGCTTCCAATGACATCGAGCGGGCCACCAAGATCGCCCGCGCCATGGTGTGCCGCTACGGCTTCAGCGAAAAGCTTGGCCCCATGATTTACGGCTCCGACCAGGAGGAGGTCTTCCTGGGCCGTGACCTGGGCCATGCCCGTGATTATTCCGAGGAAGTTGCCGGCCAGATCGACGAGGAAGCCCGCCGCTTCATTGATGAGGGCTACAATAAGGCTGTTTCTCTGCTGGAAGAGCATATGGATCAGCTGCATGCCCTGGCCGAATTCCTGATGAAGTACGAAAAGATCGACGGCGATCTCTTTGCCGAAGTCATGGGCGGCGTGATCTCCTTTGGCGAGGCTGCCGAGCGTGCTGAGCAGGAGTTGACCTCCGCCCGCGAAAAGGCCGAACGCGCCCGCCTGCAGAAGGAAGCCCAGCAGAAGGCCGCCGAGGAAAAGAAGGCCCAGCAGGGCTTCTCGGTGGAGCCTTTGGATTTCCACCTGTCCCATGAGGAGCCCCCGGCCCCGCCGGTGGAGGCTCCCCAGGAGGATAAGGACGAGGATAAGCAAGATCCTTCCGGCCCCGCAGACCTGTAATTTCATCGTTTTTTCCACCCCCGACAGAATCCAAGGTTCTGCCGGGGGATTTTCTTTCTGGGTTTCTGCAGCATCCCGGCCGCCCGCAGGGCCGGCGGCCTTCGGCCGCCGTAGGCGGGGGCTGGGCCCCGCCAGGCCCGCCCCTTTGGGGGCGGGCCGCCCTGCGGGCAGCTTTCCTTCTCCGCTAACTTGCGGCTTTCTCCCAGCGGGGTTCCGCACAGGCTCAAAGCCCTCCCGCCCCGCCGGTCCGCGGCCCTGCGGCGGCCTGCGGCCGCCCCGCTCCTCACCCGGCACAAAAAGAAAAAATGTTCGCACCGCTTGACCGGTGCCCAAAATGTTGGTACAATATACTTGGTAAACTACGAGATATGGGGGAACTGCCATGGCAGCAAAAGCAAAAAAAGAATACGGCAATGAGAGTATTTCCACCCTGAAGGGCGCCGACCGCGTCCGGAAACGCCCCGGCGTTATCTTTGGCTCCGATGGCCTGGAGGGCTGCGAGCATTCGGTATTTGAGATCCTCTCCAACGCCATCGATGAAGCCCGGCAGGGCTACGGCAAAAAGATCATCACCACCCGCTATGCCGATGGCAGCGTGGAGGTGCAGGATTTTGGCCGCGGCTGCCCGGTGGATTATAACCCCAAGGAGCAGCGCTACAATTGGGAGCTGGTCTTCTGTGAGCTGTACGCCGGCGGCAAATACGATGGCACCGGCGACGGCAACTACGAATACGCCCTGGGCCTTAATGGCCTGGGTTCCTGTGCCACCCAGTATTCCTCGGAATACATGGATGTGGAGGTGCTGCGGGATGGTAAGCGCTATAATCTCCATTTTGAAAAAGGCGAAAATATCGGTGGGCTGAAATCCGAGCCCTACACCGGCCGCCAGACCGGCACCCGCATCCGCTGGAAACCCGATCTTGAGGTCTTCACCGATATCGCCATTCCGCGGGAGTACTACACCGATGTCCTCAAGCGGCAGGCGGTGGTCAATCCCGGCGTGGAGTTTATCCTGCGGGACCAGCAGGATAAGGGCTTTTCCGAGGAGACCTTCTGCTACCAGAACGGCATCCGGGATTACTGTGAGGAGCTGGCGGGGGAGAACCCCCTCACCCCCGTGCAGTACTGGACCGGCGAGCGCACCGGCCGCGACCGTGCCGATAAGGATGATTACCGGGTCAAGCTGGGTGTGGCGCTCTGCTTTTCCAACCGGGTCAATATCACCGAATACTACCACAATTCCAGCTTTCTGGAGCACGGAGGTTCCCCGGAGCGTGCCGTCAAGGTGGCGCTGGTCAATCAGATCGACGCCTGGCTGAAGAATAATAACAAATACCTCAAGAATGAGAGCAAGATCAGCTTCCAAGATGTGCAGGACTGCCTGGTGCTGGTGTCCTCCAGCTTTTCCACCCAGACCTCCTACGAAAACCAGACCAAAAAATCCATCACCAATCAGTTCATCTATGAGTGCATGACCGAGTTCCTTAAGCACCAGATGGAGGTCTACTTCATCGAAAATCCCGATGACGCTGCCAAAATCGGCGAGCAGGTGCTCATCAATAAGCGCAGCCGGGAAAATGCCGAAAAGACCCGCCTCAACCTCAAGAAAAAGCTGGCCGGCAGTATTGACCTGGCCAACCGGGTGGAAAAATTCGTGGACTGCCGCAGCCGGGATACCTCCCGCCGCGAAATCTACATTGTGGAGGGCGATTCGGCCCTGGGCAGCTGCAAAATGGGCCGCGACAGTGAATACCAGGCCATCATGCCGGTCCGCGGCAAGATATTGAATTGCCTCAAGGCCGATTATGTCCGCATCTTCAAAAACGATATCATCACCGATGTGCTGAAGGTACTGGGCTGCGGCGTGGAGGTCTCCGCCAAGACCAATAAGGAGCTTAATTCCTTCTCGCTGGAAAACCTGCGCTGGAATAAAATCGTTATCTGCACCGATGCCGATGTGGACGGCTTCCAGATCCGCACACTGATCCTCACCATGCTGTACCGTCTCACTCCCACCCTCATCAATGAGGGCTATGTCTACATCGCGGAATCGCCCCTTTACGAGATCACCGCGAAGAACGACACCTACTTTGCCTACAGTGATGCCGAAAAGGCCAAGATCTGCCGGGAGCTGGATGCGGCCAAGACCAGGTATTCACTCCAGCGCAGCAAGGGACTGGGCGAAAACGAGGCCGAAATGATGTGGCTGACCACTATGAACCCCGAAACCCGCCGGCTCATCCGGGTCACCCCCGCCGATGTGGAGGAGACCGCCAGGATGTTTGATCTGCTGCTGGGCGATAATCTGCAGGGCCGCAAGGACTACATTGCCGAAAACGGCAGCATGTACCTGGAGCTGGCCGATATCTCTTAAATCCCCCGAAAAGAAGGCGAAACAATGCAGGGCAAAACAGCGGAGATCATCTGTGTGGGCACCGAGCTGCTGATGGGCAGCACCCTGAATACCAATGCCACCGAAATCGCGGCGGCCTTGGCCGGGATCGGGCTCAACCTCTACCACAGCAGCGTGGTGGGGGATAACCCCGTGCGCCTGGCCGAGGCGGTAAAGCTGGCCCTTTCCCGGGCCGATATTGTCATCACCACCGGCGGGTTGGGCCCCACCTACGATGACTTGACCAAGGAAACAGTGGCCGCCTGTATGGGCAAAAAGCTGGTGCTTCACCCAGAGTGCCTGCGGGAGATCGAGGAATACTTTGCCCGCGCCCACCGGGAGATGGCCCCCACCAATGAAAAGCAGGCCTGGCTGCCGGAAGGCTGCACCGTGCTGCGCAATCCCAATGGTACCGCCCCCGGCTGCCTGATAGAGTCGGACGGCAAGAAGGTAGCGGTGCTGCCCGGCCCGCCCCGGGAAATGCGCCCTATGCTGCTAAATGAGCTGCTGCCGCGGCTGATGCAAAAGGGCCAGCGTTTGGTGAGCCACGAGCTGCATTTTTACGGCATCGGAGAATCGGAGCTGGAGTATAAGCTGCATGACCTGATGGCCGAAAGCAAAAACCCCACCATCGCCCCCTATGCCGGCACCGGCGAAGTCAAGCTGCGGGTCACGGCCTCCCTGCCGGAGGGTGAGGATGCCAAGGCGCTGCTTCAGCCTGTAATAGATAAAATACTGACCGTAGCCGGGGAATACTGCTACGGCATCGATGTGCCAGACCTGCAAACCGCTGCGGTACAGGCCCTGCGGCAAAAAGGCTTGACCGTTGCCACCGCGGAAAGCTGCACCGGCGGCCTGGTGGCCGCCCGGCTCACCGAAGTCCCTGGGGCCTCCGCTGTCTTTGGCTGCGGCATCGTCAGCTACAATAACGAAATCAAAACGGAAGTCCTTGGCGTCGATCCCGCCGTGATCGAACAATACACAGCCGTCAGCGCCGAAACCGCCGCGGCCATGGCTGCCGCTATCCGGCAAAGATCCGGTGCCGCTATCGGCATCGGTATCACCGGCAATGCTGGTCCCTCCGCCAGTGAGGGCCAACCGGTCGGGCTGGTTTTTGTGGCGGTGGCCAGCGAAAAATACAGCCATGTCAGCCGCCTTTTTATCGACCGCCATGATGCCGATGCCCGGAATCTGATCCGGCATTTCGCGGCGCTCAAGGCCCTCTCGCTCATTCTGCGCGCGGCAGGGTATTACAAGGAGTAATTTTTTGGCCGGTGCAGGAGTCTGGCCGCGGCCCGCCCGGCAGCCCGCCTTCGGCGGGCTCAGCGGACTTTGTCCGCTGGTTCCGGCTGCGCCGGAACGCCCGGCGGGCCCGGCCCTGCCCCTCTGCGTAAACCATAACATATCGTATAATCAAGCCATGATATAACAAATAGACGAAAGGGAGGAAGCAATTTGCCACCCAAAAAGAAAAAGGAACCGCAAATTGACCGCCGTGTGGTAAAGGGCGGACATATCGAAGGCGCCGGGCAGGTCGTCTCGCAGCCCATTACCGAAACGCTGCGGGAAAACTATATGCCCTATGCCATGAGCGTTATCGTCTCCCGCGCCATCCCGGAGATCGATGGCTTTAAGCCCGCGCACCGCAAGCTTTTATACACGATGTATAAAATGGGCCTGCTTACCGGCGGCCGTATTAAATCCGCCAATGTGGTTGGCCAAACCATGCGGCTCAATCCCCACGGCGATGCCGCCATCTACGATACCATGGTGCGTCTGGCCCGCGGCAATGAGGCTCTGCTGGTCCCCTTTGTGGATAGCAAGGGCAACTTCGGCAAGGCGTATTCCCGCGACATGGCCTACGCCGCCTCCCGTTATACCGAGGTCAAGCTGGAAAAGATCTGCACCCAGCTCTTCGCCGATATCGATAAGGATACCGTCGATTTTGTGGATAACTACGATAACACTATGAAAGAGCCGACCCTGCTGCCGGTCACCTTCCCCTCGGTGCTGGTGAATAACAATACCGGCATCGCGGTCGGCATGGCCAGCAATATCTGCTCCTTCAATCTGGCCGAGGTGTGTGAGACCACCGCGGCCCTCATCCGCGACCCGGAGCACAATATTGCCGATACCCTCATCGCCCCCGATTTCCCCGGCGGCGGCATTTTGCTGTATGATAAAGCCGAGCTGGATAAGATCTATTCCACCGGCCGGGGCAGCGTGCGGGTGCGCAGCCGCTATAACTACGATAAATCCGGCAACTGCATCGAGATCACCCAGATCCCTCCCACCGCTACGGTGGAAGCCATTATGGATAAGATCGTTGATCTCATCAAGCTGGGCAAGATCCGGGAAATCAGCGATATGCGCGATGAGACCGATCTTGGCGGCCTCAAGCTCACCATCGACTGCAAGCGCGGCACCGATCCCGATAAGCTGATGCAGAAGCTGTTCCGCATGACGCCGCTGGAGGACAGCTTCAGCTGCAACTTTAATGTCCTCATCGCCGGTTCGCCCCGCGTACTGGGCGTCCGGGAGCTGCTGGAGGAATGGACCGCCTTCCGCCGGGAATGCGTCCGCCGGGGCATCTATTTCGATCTGCAGCGCAAAAAGGAAAAGCTGCACCTGCTGCAGGGCCTTAAAAAGATCCTGCTGGATATCGATAAGGCCGTCAAGATCGTGCGGGAGACCGAGGAGGAAGCCGAGGTCATCCCCAACCTGATGATCGGCTTTGGCATTGATGAAGCCCAGGCCGAATATGTAGCGGAAATTAAATTGCGCCACCTCAACCGGGAATATATCCTCAAGCGCACCGAGGAGATCAAAAGCCTGACCGGTGAGATCGCCGAAATGGAGGACACGCTGAAAAATCCCCGCAAGGTGGATACCATCATCGTCAATCAGCTGCGCGCCATCGCCAAGGAATACGGCGCTCCCCGTAAAACCGAGGTGCTGTATGAGGTGGAGCAGACGGAGGAAGAGCCGGTGGAGGAAGTACCGGATTACCCCGTGCGGGTCTTCTTCACGCGGGAGGGCTACTTCAAGAAGATCACCCCCCAGTCGCTGCGCATGAGCGGGGAACAAAAGCTCAAGGAGGGCGACGCCATCACTCAGGAGATGGATACCACCAATGCCGCCGAGCTGATGTTCTTTACCAACCTGGGCCAGGTGTATAAATCCCGCGTTGCGGAATTTGATGATACCAAGGCCAGCGTAATGGGCGACTATGTGGCCAGCAAGCTGGGCATGGATACCGGCGAGGTGCCGGTCTATATGGCCCTGTTCACCAGGTATGAGGGCTACATGCTGTTCATCTTCGAAAACGGTAAGGCCGCCAAGGTGGATATGGCCAGCT
>CALERQ010000237.1 GCA_937907305.1 uncultured Clostridia bacterium
GGCGGGGCGGTCATCCAGTGGATCCGGGATGAGCTGCACCTCATCCACGAGGCGGCCGACAGCGAATACTTTGCCACCCGGCTGGAGGATAACGGCGGGGTATATGTAGTCCCGGCCTTTACCGGGCTGGGCGCCCCCTACTGGGACATGTACGCCAGAGGAGCCATCATGGGGCTGACCCGCGGCTGCAACCGCAAGCACATTATCCGGGCCGCGCTGGAATCCATCGCCTACCAAAGCCGGGATGTACTGGTGGCCATGGAGCGGGATACCGGCATCCGGCTGCAGGAGTTGCGGGTGGATGGCGGTGCTTCCGCCAATAACTTCCTGATGCAGTTCCAAAGCGACATCATCCATACCACCATCCGCCGGCCGATGATAAGGGAAACGACAGCGCTGGGGGCGGCTTACCTAGCAGGTCTTGCCACCGGCGTGTGGAACGACCTGGATGAGATTCGGGAGCAGTGGACGCTGGATAAGCTGTATACCCCGCAGATGAGTGAGGAGGCCCGGGAGCGCAATCTGCGCGGCTGGGATAAGGCCATCGGCCGGGTGCAGCACTGGGAGGACCGGTGAGCATTCCTCACCGGGAGAGTTATCCCAGGGAAAGCGGCCGCCTAGCTAAGATAAAGGCCGTCCGGTACTGGCAGAGCCGATCATCGCCGCTCACCGGAAAAGCCACCAAGGCGGAACCGCCGCATGGATGAGATGGGACCACTGGCCGGGTGCAGCACTGGGAGGACCGGTGAACATTCCTCTCCGGAAAAGTGGTCCCAATTAAAACGGCCATTTGGACAAGATAAAAAGGCCCTTTGGCCAGCTACAAAGCCTAAAAAACATCTTTCACCGGGAAAGCCCGCCAAAGCGGAGAGGCTAACCGAATGAGATAAAGTCCACCGGTCGAACACTGCGCCGAAAGGGGCAATGAGCCTTGCTCACCGATAGAACCAACCGAAGCGGAACAGTCACTTGGGTAAAATAAAGGCCACGGGCCGGGTATTGCCCTGATGGGGTCAATGAACTCCATTCGCCGAGAAAAACGGCCGAAGTGAAACGGCTACTCGGACAAGATAAGGGCCACGGGCCGGGTACTGCACCGGGAAGGCCGGTAAAACGAAGATTTTTTGAAAAGGGCAGGTGTGCGGGAAGGCCGCCCCGCAGGGGCGGCGGCGCAGCCGCCGGGACGGGCGAAGCCCGTCACACCGCCCTCCGGGCGGTGCCCTGCGGGGCGGCCCCTGCACCCTGCTGAAACCAAGACAGAAAGGCGGAACTGCCATGACCGAAGCCATGCTGACACCCTGGGGAGAGGCACTTGACCGGGAGCACCCGCTGCCGGAATACCCCCGCCCCCAGCTGAAAAGAAACAGCTGCCTGAACCTGAACGGCATATGGGAATATGCCATTACCAAAACGGCCGAAAAGCCCGCTGCCATGCAGGGGGAGATCGTGGTGCCCTTTTCGCCGGAAACGCCCCTTTCCGGGGTAGGACACATCTTGCAACCGGAGGAGTACCTGTGGTACCGCCGCAGCGTCACCCTGCCGGAGGGATTCCGGAAAAATGGGCGGCTGCTGCTGCACTTCGGGGCGGTGGACCAGCGCTGCACCGTATGGGTAAACGGCCAGGAAGCGGGCAGCCACACCGGCGGGTACCTGCCCTTTACCCTGGATGTGACCGGGCTTATTAAGGGCGATGCCTTTACGCTGGAACTGCGTGTCACCGACCCCACCGATACCGGTTCCCTTTCCCGCGGCAAGCAGCGGCTGAAAAACACCGGCATCTGGTACACGCCGCAGTCCGGCATCTGGCAGACAGTGTGGATGGAGTGCGTACCGGAAAATTATCTGCGGTCCCTGCGCATTACCCCCAAGCTGGAGGAAAAGGCAGTTCACTTTCGGCTGGAGGCGGATGACCCCGCCAAGGCTGCCGTCACGATTTGCAAGGATGGAACCGCCATAGCCGAAGGGCAAACCGACGAAAACGGGGAGATCATACTTACCATACCGGCGGAGGGACTGCGCCAGTGGAGCCCGGAGGATCCGTTTCTCTACGATGTTGCCATCACCCTGGCGGGCGGCGATAAAGTGGAGAGCTACTTTGGGATGCGGTCCTTTGGCATTGGGAAGGACGAAAAGGGGCTGCCGCGGCTGCTTCTGAACGGGAAGCCCTATTTCCAGAACGGGCTGCTGGACCAGGGCTACTGGAGCGACGGCTGCTACACCGCCCCCAGCGATGAGGCGCTGATCCATGATATCGCTGAGATGAAGCGGCTGGGCTTTAATATGCTGCGCAAGCACATCAAGGTGGAGCCGCTGCGCTGGTACTACCACTGTGACCGGCTGGGGATGCTGGTATGGCAGGATATGATGAACGGCGGCGAGAGCTATTCCCCGCTGTCTATCTATGTCTTTTCCAACCTGGGGCTGCGGGTCAAGGACGACCGCTACCGCTATTTTTCCCGGAGCGATGAAGCGGGACGCGCCCACTACTACGAAGAGCTGGGACAGATGATAGACCTGCTATACAACACCGTAAGTTTGGCGCTGTGGGTGCCTTTTAATGAGGGCTGGGGGCAGTTTGACGCCCTAAAAGCGGCGGAGTTTATCCGGAAGCGGGATAACACCCGGCCCATCGACCACGCCAGCGGCTGGTACGACCAAGGCGGCGGGGACATTAAGAGTATTCACTGGTATTTCCGGCCGTATCACCACAAGCAGCAGCCTAAAGAGCAGCGTCCAATCTGCCTGACGGAATACGGCGGCTACAACTGCGCCGTGCCCGGCCACTGCTGGGGCGAGGGAGCCGAATTCGGCTACAAGAAGATTGCCGACCAGGCGGAATTCAACCGGGCCTTCCAAAAGCTGATGGAGGAGCAGATCATCCCCGCCAAGGAGAGGGGGCTGGCCGCGGCCGTTTACACCCAGGTGAGTGATGTGGAGGGCGAGCGCAACGGCCTGCTGACCTATGACCGAAAGGTATGTAAGGCGGATGAGGCCATCTTCCGGGCGGTGAACGGAAGGTTGGCGGAGAAAACTTGATTTAGCCGGGCGGGATATCCTTGCCGGGAGATAGACAGATCGCAGAATACACTTGGAAAAACAGCGGAGCTAGTATAATGACCTGCTGACCTATGACCGAAAGGTGGGCAAGGCAGATGAAATCATCTTCCGGGCGGTGAACGGAAAGCTGGCGGATAAGGCCTGATCTTGGCGGGACAGCCCCGATGGAAAAAGGGCAGGCGGCCGCCAAATTTCCCGGAGAAGTGATGGAGTCAGCACAATGGCCCGTTGGCCTATGACCGCATGGTATGTAAGGCGGATGAGGTGATCCCAACCGGGAAGCGGAACGGGCGCCGGATCTGCCGTGCGCCGATGCGGGGCGCGGCGACCGTTCCATGGCGGATGGATAGGCCATAAAATGATTTTCCGCGGGGTTGGGACAAACTTGCCGATGTAACTTGATTTTCTCACTTTGGCTGTGATATACTGATTTACCGAAGGAGTGAGCTGGACAACAGCGGGCGGGATGCCGAAAGGCCCCGCATGAGGAAAGTCCGAGCTCCACAGGGCAGGATAACTGCTAACGGCAGCCGGCGGCGACGCCCGGGAAAGTGCAACAGAGAGATACCGCCCCGCAAGGGGTAAGGGTGGAAAGGCGAGGTAAGAGCTCACCAGCTTTGGGGTGACCCAAAGGCTATGTAAACCCTATCCGGAGCAACACCAAGCGGGATCACAGGGGGCTGCCCGTCCCGATCCCCAAAAGAGTGGCTGGAGCCTGTTGGCAACAGCAGGCCTAGATAGATTGTTGTCCCAGACAGAACTCGGCTTACAGGTTCACTCCTTCCCTCAAAGAGAAAAGCAGGTCTATTCCATGACGGGACGGACCTGTTTTTATATTCTGCCAAAAGCCGCCGCGGCCGCCATGCGGGACGGCACATACCGCTGGGATATATGCCGTCCCGGCTTTTTTAGCCGACCGGCCAGTAGCTGCCCCGCTCCACCCGATACAGCGTTTTGACCGGGGCCAGCGTCAGCAGGATATCCACCGGCTGGCGGCTGGAAAACCGCACCGCCGTGCCGCAGCTGGCTTCCAGCGCGCGGGGGCGGGGCATCATCCGGCTGGGAATGCCGCTGCGGGTAAGGGCCCGCGCGTATTCCATCGCCTGCAGCTGGTTGGGGAAGGTCGCGAGATACTCCATGGTACTGCCCCCTTTGGGCATATTGGGGCCGTGCCCCATACCATCCTATGCAAAAGATGCCACGCCGGCCCGGCAGCACCCGGATGGGCCATGCCGCATAGGCTGTGGGAGTACCTGACTTGTTTTTGCCGGTGGGGAGTGGTACAATAACAGCAGACACACTATTCCCGCAAAAGGAGAACGGAGACCCCTATGAAACAGATCTACCTGGATAACGGCGCGACCAGCTTCCCCAAGGCACCGGGGGTTGGCCAGGCCATGAAGGATTACATCGAGAAGGTGGGCGTCAATGTCAACCGCTCCAGCTACCGGGCCACCGCGGAGGCGGCGCTTTCCACCCTGACGGTGCGGGAGGACCTGTGCAGGCTGTTCGGCGCGGGAGAGGACCCCAGCTACGCTATCTTTACCAGCGGCGTGACCCTGAGCCTGAACATGATCATGAAAGGGGTGCTGCGTCCCGGCGATCATCTTATTATCAGCGGGATGGAGCACAATGCCGTGGCACGCCCGGCTACCCAGCTGGAGGCGGCGGGTGTGGCCGTTTCCATTGCCCCGTGCGATGAGGACGGTGTGCTGCGGCTGGAGGAATTCGAGAAGCTCATCACCCCCAAAACCCGGCTGGTGGTGATGCAATACGCCAGCAATGTCAGCGGGACCATTCAGCCCATGGGGGAGATCGGGGCGATCTGCCATCGGCACGGGGTGCTCCTGGCGG
Source organism: uncultured Clostridia bacterium (assembly GCA_937907305.1). GTDB lineage: Bacteria > Bacillota > Clostridia > Oscillospirales > Ruminococcaceae > Angelakisella. Next base: position 4,912 of record CALERQ010000237.1, read on the forward strand.
TGGACAGCGCCCAGGCGGCCGGGCATTTTGCCTTTGATATGCGGAAGCTGCAAATAGACGCCCTGTGCTTTACCGGGCACAAGGGGCTGCTGGGACCTTCCGGCATTGGCGGCTTTGTGATGAACGAGGCGATGAACAAGGCGCTGACGCCGCTGATCGCGGGGGGGACCGGCAGCATGTCGGCCTCGCTGGAGATGCCCCCTACCCTGCCTGACCGCTATGAAGCGGGGACGCCCAATCTGCCCGGCATTATGGGGCTGGGGGTGGCGCTGCGCTACCTGCAGGAGGTGGGACCGGATGCACTGCACCGGCGGGAAATAGCGCTGACTGAGCGGTTCCTGGGCGGGCTGCGGGGAAATGAGCACATCCGGGTTCCGGGGCCCGATGACGCCAGGGGGCGGGTCGGGGTCATCTCGGTGGATTTTCTGCGGCAGGATAACGCCGAGGTGGCGTTCCAGCTGGAGGAGCAGTATGGCATCCTGACACGGTGCGGGCTGCACTGTGCCCCGCTGGCGCACAAAACGCTGGGGACCTATCCGGAGGGGACGGTGCGATTCTCCATAGGGTATACCACCACCGAAGAGGAAGTGGATGCTGCCATCCGGGCGATCCATGACCTGGGGTAAGGTTTGCGGTAAGCTTGCGGAAGGTTTGCAAAAGGCGATGGGCGCCCCGCAGGGGCGGCGGCGGAGCCGCCGGGACGGGCGAAGCCCGTCACACCGCCCGGAGGGCGGTGCCCTGCGGGGCGCCATTTTGCGGGGATTTTCCGCTATAATAAAATCCGGGGCCTCCCTTAGTGGAGACTCCGGTTTTTTGCTTATTTTACATAGATGGAGCAATCCTGATACTGTTCCACGCAGCCGATGATGGCAGCGCCCGGTACCTTTTCGCATTGCTGAAGCTCGGCCAGCAGGGCATCGGCATCGCGCGCATCCACGGCGATGAGCAGACCGCCGGAGGTCTGCGGGTCGTACAGGATATCCTGCAGATACAGCGGGACGCTTTCGGCGAAGCGGGCGGTGGGCCCGGCAAACTGGCGGTTGCGATAGGCGCCCTCCGGGATGAGGCCCATTTCGGCCAGAGGCCGCACACCGGGCAATACCGGCACCTTGGCGCTATCGATGACGATGGTCAGATCGCTGCCGCGGGCCATTTCGGTGGCGTGGCCCATCAAGGCAAAGCCGGTCACATCGGTCATGCTGTGGACACGGTATTGCTGCGCGATCTCGCAGGCGTATTTATTGAGGGTCGCCATCTGCTTTACGGCGCGCTGGTACAACTCCGGCGGGGCCAGCTCGGCGCGGTTGGCGGTGGTGGTGATGCCGATGCCCAGGGGCTTGGTAAGAATGAGCACATCCCCTTCCAGCGGGGTGCAGTTCATGCGGATCTCATCGGGGCGGGCAAAGCCGGTCACGGAAAGGCCGTACTTCGGTTCCTGGTCATTGATGGTATGGCCGCCGGCGATGATCACACCCGCTTCGTAGGCTTTTTCATAGCCGCCGCGCAGCACCTCATGGATCATCTCCTTGGGCATCTGCGGGGTCACGGTCATGATATTGAGCGCGATTTTTGGGGTGGCGCCCATGGCGTAAATATCACTGATGGCATTGGCGGCCGCGATCTGCCCGAACATGTAGGGATCATCCACAATGGGCGGGAAGAAATCCAGCGTCTGCACAATGGCCAAATCGTCGCTTACTTTATACACAGCGGCGTCATCGCTGGTATCGTAGCCCACCAGCAGGTTTTCATCCTTTACCGTGGGGATGCCCTGCAAGATCTGACTCAGCATCCCGGCGCCTACCTTGGCACCGCAGCCCCCGCAGGAGGCCAGCTTGCTCATTTTAATATCGCCCTGCATTTTATTTTCCCTCCAGCAATTTGGTATAGTACAGTACACCCTCCAGAATGCCGCCCGCGATGGCGTTGGCTTTATCGGAGGGGGTAAAGCAGTTTTCCAGCTTGCAGCGGGCGTCAATATCGCCGGATTTGAGGCCCTTGGTCACGGGGGTGCCCTCCGGCAGCATGCCGCGGACGATGCCGCCCATATTGGCGTAGACCGGCTCTTCCCCGGCATAGGCTACCAGCTGGCCCTTTTCCACCACATCGGTGATCTTGACTGCCGGGTGCCAGATGCCATCGGCGGTGGCGCGGATAATGCGCTCTCCGCTGAAGCCGCCCACATTGCCGGGCGTGGCGGTATCCGGCTCAGGCGAGCCCTCATACAGGGTGCGGCCCATATCATGCCCGCGGTTGCTCTCCACGCAGAAGTGGCAGTCCACACCGGAGGTAAAACCCGGGCCGATGCCCACCACTAGCGGCGCATCGGTGATCCTGGTGCCGATATTTTTCTTGGCGATGATGGCATCCACCAGCACCGCCGGTTCCAGCTTTTTAGCTTCTTTATATTCGGGGTCAATGAGAATGGGGATCTCCCCTTCCCCGATGATGCGGCGGGCATCCTCGGCATCTTTGGCCAGGCGGGCCGTGACCCCTGTCACCGCCGCGGTGCCATCGTACACCACGCGGGAAAAGGCCACCGTGCAGCGCACCGTAGTGGGCTTTTCGATATCGGTGCAGACGATTTGAAACCCGCAGCGGTGCAGCCGGCAGGCAATGCCGGTGGCGAGGTCCCCCGCGCCCTTAATGGCGATCAGCATATTTCTCTCCTCCTATCGCTTCCAAACCTCGTATTCTCCGGGCCGGCGCTGCAGGGCCGCGGCTACGACCCGCTCCACGCCCTTTTGCAGCAAAAGAGTGGCCAGGGCCGCAATTTCTTCCGGCCGGGCCCGATCCGCCTGGTTGAGCAGGACGGCATAGGGACGGCTGCCCACATCCTTGCGCTGTGCCAGCGGGGAGCTAAGCAGCATTGCCATCAGTTCAGGGGTCACAGTTTGGTCCGGTTCCAGGCCGAACCGCAGCTTAGCCAGCTCCGGGCGGTGGCACACCTCCCCCAGCGGACGCCCCAGCGCGGAAAGCCCCGCCACGGCGACAACCGCATCGGCGAAGGCCGGGATAACCGGTTCGCGGTCATTGGGCACCTTCAGCGGCAGGCCCTTGGTGCCGTCCGCTTCTATTATAACACGGTCGGCAAGCTCCGGGAGCTGTTCCAATAGCGGAGAGGGGCCGAATTTTCCTTCTTCACTCATGGTGCCTACCGTCATCAGGCGCTGGCTGGCCAAAAGACTGCCCAAAACCGCGGCGTCATCGCCCAGGTAGCCATTCTCCCTGGGCGGGCGGATATGGGTGGTTGTGGTCATGATGACTGTTTCGCCGCGCAGGCGATATTCTTCCCCCAGGGCGGCCATCAGGCTGCTTTTGCCGCCGCCGCCTACGATTGCCGTCACATGGGAATTTTCCAGGCCGAAAGACGACATTGCCGAATGGCATTCCATATTTATTTCCCCTCTCCGGTTTTCACCGATATACTGTTCAAAGAATAACACGCGGCACTTGAAAAGTCAATTGATATCAGTCATAATAGAGATATCTAGGAAGGATAAAGGAGGTTCCCCATGAGCAATAAACAGATGACTGCAAGCACCTCGGTGCGGATCCGTGTGGACAATGTGAAGGTATTTGGGCCCGGCATAGCGGAGCTGCTGGAGCGGATTGACCGCTGTGAGTCCATCCGTACCGCCACCATGGAAATGAAAATAGCGTACAGCAAGGCCTGGACCATGCTGCGCAGCTGCGAGACCACTCTCGGCTATCCGCTGATCCAGCGGAAGGTAGGAGGCGCCGGCGGCGGCGGTTCGGCCCTGACCCCGGAGGGGCGTTCCCTGCTGGAGCGATACCGCCAGTGGGAAACCGACTGCAAGGCCTATGCCAAGGCCCACCTGGCTGATTTCTTCCCGGAGGCCGCCGAATGAACCTTTCATTGGTGGTGCTGGCGGCCGGGGCATCCCGGCGCTTTGGGGCTGCCAATAAGCTGCTGCAGCCGCTGGACGGCAAGCCGCTGCTGTGCCACACGCTGGAGCTGGCGGCAGCGCTGCCCGTTACGCAGCGGGTCGCCGTCTGCTCGGCGGAAACCGCCCCCCTGGCGGAGGAGGTGGGCTTTACCGTGCTGATAAACCCGCAGCCGGAGCTGGGACAGAGCCACAGCCTGCGGCTGGGACTGGCCGCCTGCCGGGAGAGTGACGGCTGCCTGTTTCTCACCGGAGACCAGCCTTTCATTAGTGCGGAGACGCTCCACCGGCTGATCCACGCGTGGGAGGAAGCGCCCGGCGGCATATGGGGGTGCGACTTTGAGGGGCGCTTTTCCATCCCTTCCATCTTCCCTGCCGCTGTGTATGGGGAACTGCTGACGCAGGATGGCGATGTGGGCGGACGGGAGGTTATGCGGGCCCACCCGGAACTGGTACACACCGTTCCCGCACCCCCACAGGAGCATTTTGATATTGATACGCAGGCGGACCTTTTGGCCGCACAGCAGAAATAAGATAATACCAAGGGACAGCTTACCGGCTGTCCCTTTTATTATATACACAAAAACACCCCCGTCCTTTCGGACGGGGGGCCTTTGTGTTAAACACGATGAGAAATGGAGCTGTCTTTTTTTGTAGAGCTCATCCTTATGATGAACTCCGATCCCTCAAGCTCTAACGGGATAGGAATTCAGTGGTTGAATTACTCTTTGAACTCGTAGTCCTTGCCGGGCAGGATAGCGTTCAGGATGATACCGAACACAGCAGCGCAGGCCAGACCGCCGAAGGAGACACCGCCGATAACGATCGGATAGGTATTGAAGCCCAGACCGGATACCATGATGATGGCAGCGATCAGAACATTACGCATGTTAACGAAGTCAACCTGGTTCTCTACGATGGTACGGATACCGGTAGCGGCGATCATGCCGTACAGAACGAAGGAGATACCACCGATAACAGCAGTGGGGATGGAGTTGATGATTGCCTCGAACTTGGGAGACAGGGACAGGATGATAGCCATGACAGCAGCAACACGCATTACGAAGGGATCGAATACGCGGGTCAGGGCGACCACGCCGGTGTTCTCGGAGTAGGTGGTGTTAGCAGGACCGCCGAGCAGACCAGCCAGGGAGGTACCAATACCATCGCCCAGCAGGGTGCGGGTCAGACCAGGATCGGCAATGTAGTTCTTGCCGGTGGTAGCACCGATAGCCATAACATCGCCTACATGCTCAACCATTGCAGCAACGGCAACAGCCAGACCAGCGATGACGCAGTCAGCGTTGAACTTGGGCAGATGGAAGTTGGGGAGACCAACCCAAGCAGCGGTGCCAACAGCGCTGAAATCAACAGCGCCCATGATGATGCCTACGATGTAGGAAACGATCAGGGAGATAAGAACGGGGATGATCTTGATCATGCCCTTGCCCCAGGTGTTGCAGATGATGATCACGAGGATCGGAACAACACCGAGGATCCAGTTGGTGAACAGGTTATTAACTGCGGAAGCAGCCAGGTTAATACCGATGAGGATGATGAGCGGGCCGCACACAACGGGCGGGAACAGCTTCATGACTCTCTTGGTGCCCAGAACCTTGATCAGGATGGCCAGGATAACATACAGGCCGCCAGCAGCAACTACGCCGCCGGTCGCATACTCTTTACCATAGGCAGGGATGATAGCAGCATACATGCCCAGGAAAGCAAAGGAGGAACCCAGGAATACGGGAACCTTGCCCTTGGTGATGAAGTGGAACCACAGGGTAGCAATACCAGCGCAGAACAGGGTAACGGAAGCGGAAAGACCCACAATACCCTCGCCGTAGCTGTTGGTCAGAACGGGCACCAGAATGGTAGCGCCGAACATCGCGAAGCACTGCTGCAGACCCATAACAATGGTCTTGCCCCAGCCGAGTTCCTTACGAGCATCATAAATGCCGGTAATCTTAGTACTCATTAAATTTGCCTCCTCAATGATTTGGATTCTCCATTTCTCTTGGTCTACAAAACCAGTTGCATTAAGACTGGCAACGCCCATCTATGTACTGACGCATCGGCGCGGATCTCTTGCGAAATCTCCTTAATGCAGCACCCTTATTATATCGTGTGTTCATAAAAAATTCAATCTCTCGGCCCCCGGTTTTCCGTATTCCACAATTTACAGTTTTTGATATTGTGCATTTTGCCATCACCCATTGGAGAAACTCCCCAATAGCTCCCCTATCATTTTCAATTATATTTGGATTGTTATAATCATATTCTTATTTGGATATGTTAAATATCTCCTAAAATATACTGCTATTTTCTCCATTTTTGCGCCCTTTGCAATAAACTTGTTCGGTAATTCGGGCTTTGAGGGATATTTTATACTGTTAAGATTATGTTAATACACCACAATGATATAGAAACAGGCACCCACCACAGAGGGCAGGTGCCTGCATTTTTAGTGCCTATTGCGTGCGCTTTTGGATAGAATTACTTCTTCTCAGCGGCGGCTTTTTCCTGCAGGGCCTTCAGCATACGCTCGGGAGTAATGGGCATCTCGGTGAAGCGGCAGCCAGTCGCATTGTAGATAGCGTTGGCGATAGCGGGAGCACCGGGAACCATTGCGGGCTCGCCGATACCACGGGCGCCAAAGGGGCCGGTTTCTTCGGGATGCTCAACGCCCATGGCGATGAAGGTCTCGGGGGTATTATCGATGGTGGGGATCTTGTAGTCGACGAAGGACTTATTGAGGACCTTACCATCCTTGAGCTTCAGCTCTTCGAACAGTACAGTACCCAGAGCCTGCATCATACCGCCCTCTACCTGAGCCTTATACAGCTCGGGGTTGACGATGTGACCAGGGTCGCAGCTCTCTACCATCTTCTTTACTTCGATGACACCGGTCTCGGTATCGATCTCGACCTCGGCGCCGGCCACAGCGGTGGTCCAGAACGCGGCGGGCTTGGGAGAATAACCGGTAGCGGGATCATAGTTGATGTTATTGGGCAGGGTGAAGGTGCCTACGCCGATGGCGGGGCCGCCGTAACCGGAGCCATCCTCAAACGCCAGACCCAGAGCCAGATCGGACATGGGCATACGGCTTTCGGGGTGGTTGCGGTTGATGATCCAGCCGTCCTCGAGGTACAGCTCGCGCTTGATGTAGCCAAGCTTGATCTGAGCCAGATCCAGCAGCTTCTCCTTCAGGTCCTCGGCAGCCAGCTTGGTGGCGTTACCGGCGCAGTAGGTGATACGGGAAGCAACGGTCTGCCACTCATAGGGGGTATGATCGGTATCACCAGTGCGGATGGTGAACTTGGAAGGATCGCAGGCCAGAACCTCGGCAGCGATCTGGATCAGGGCAGTATCGGAGCCCTGGCCGATATCGTGACCGGAGGTCATCAGGAAGAAGGTGCCGTCCTCATTCATACGAATGATGGCAGCGGAACCGGCATTGGTGGGCTGAGAGGGGGACTTCCAGCCGCCGGCAATGCCCTTACCGCGAACCTTGTGGGGACCGGAGGGAGCATCGCAGGGCTTATCGTACTGAATGGCCTCAGCAACCTGATCGAGAGCCTCCAGGAAACCGCAGGACTTCATGATCTCGCCGGTACCGGTGGATTTGCCGGGAGCCAGACCATTGACACGGCGGATCTCGATGGGATCCATGCCGATCTCCTTGGCGACCTCATCGATATTCTGCTCGATACCGAAGTGGATCTCGCACATACCGAAACCACGGTAAGGACCGCCTACGGGGTTATTGGTGTAGACGCAGTAAGCGTCGGTCTTAACATTATCGAACTCATAAGGGCCGGTGGAAGCAAAGCCGGAGGCCTTAACGATGTTTACGCCGTACTCGGTGTAAGCGCCGCCATCCCAGTAGAAGTTATTCTGTACCGCCAGGAATTTACCGTCGCTCTTGCGAACAGCGGTCTTGATCTTGGTGTAGCAGCCCTGACGCAGGTAGGAGTTGACGAACTCTTCCTCACGGGTGTATTCCATCATGACCGGACGGCCCTTGCAGTGCATGGCCAGCGGGATGATGATACCCTCGATGGTGGTACCGGCCTTAGCGCCGAAGCCGCCGCCCACATAGGGGGAGATGATGCGCATCTTGTTCAGCGGGATATCGAAGGTGGCGGAAAGCGCCTGACGAACCGCGTAGGGGGACTGGCAGGAAGCCCAAACGGTGCACTTGCCATCCGGCTCGTACTGAGCGACAGCTACATGGTTCTCGATGGGGGTATGCTGAACATGGGGAACATGGTACTCATGCTCGGTGATGTAGTACTCATCGGGATGCTCCTCGGCATACTTGAAGGCCGCATCGGCATCGCCCTTACGGATGATGTGATGGTGGGAGATATTGGTGTGCGCCTGGGGATGGAAGATGGGAACTACTTTATATGTATGCAGCTCGGGATGGATGAGGATAGCATCCTTGGCCATACCCTCCATGGGGTTATTGATGACGGGCAGGGGCTCGTACTCGACCTTGACCAGGTCGCAGGCGGCCTCGGCGATCTCGGGAGTCTCGGCAGCGATAGCTACTACGGGCTCACCGTAGAACTTAACGGTATTGACTGCCAGGAAGTTTTTATCTTCCAGGTACAGACCACCGCGCTTGGTGTAGTAGTCACCGGTGATTACATCGTGAACGCCCTTCATCGCCTTGGCGGCGGAAACATCAATGCTCAGGATCTTGGCATGAGCATAGGGGCTCTTAACGCACTTGGCATACAGCATACGGGGCCACTTCATATCGCCAACATATTTTGCCGCGCCGGTAACCTTCTTAACGCCGTCTACACGCGGAACACTTACGCCAATATATTTACTCATTATTTGGCACCTCCATTCATGCGCTCGGCAGCATCCTCGATCGCCTCGATAATTCTCTTGTAGCCGGTGCAGCGGCACAGGTTACCGGACATGTAATGGACGATCTCATCACGGGTGGGATGAGGATTTTCACGCAGCAGAGCGGTAGCGGAAACGATAAAACCGGGTGTGCAGTAGCCGCACTGCAGGGCAGCGTGATCGATGAAGGACTGCTGAATGGGAGAAAGGTTGCCCTTCTCATCAGCAAAGCCTTCTACGGTCTCAAAATGCTTGCCATCCATCTCGGGGGCCAGCATCAGGCAGCCGTTGATCAGTACGCCGTCAACGATCATAGCGCAGGCGCCGCACTCGCCGGCACCGCAGCCTTCCTTGGCACCGGTCAGATCCAGCATATCGCGGATAACATTCAGCGCGGTCTTATTAGCCGGAACATCCAGCTCGTATTCCTCGCCGTTTACAAAGAAATCAATATGATAAGTTTTCATTATTT
>CALERQ010000238.1 GCA_937907305.1 uncultured Clostridia bacterium
CGTTAGGCGACAACAATCTTGTCCTAAATAAATATCTATTGCTTACTTTTCTTCATAGAAAAGTAGGGCCTCGGCGGCGAGCCGTACAGGCTGTCACCCTCCGGTGACTCCGCGACGCCGTTAGGCGACAACAATCTTGTCCTAAATAAATATCTATTGCTTACTTTTCTTCACAGAAAAGTAACCCCCCGCCGGGTAAGCGTACATACTAAAACCTTTTATAAAACTCCGCGACGCCGTTAGGCGACAACATTCCTTCCCCCTTCACCCAAAATTCACTTGACCTCTCCCCTCTTCTGCGCTACAATTGTATCGAAATATTTATATAAAATATTTTATGTTTTCAAAAAAGGAGTCCCATCCATGGATTTTTCCAAACGCTTTTTGACCCTTTACCACCGCATGCGTCTGACCGTCTACCGGCGGCTGCTGCACCGCACCGGTACCCTTTCCACCTCCGATGCCTTCGCCGCCGATGTCATCTACCTGCTGGAACGCCCCACCCTCACCCAGTTCGCCGGGGAGATGGGCATTTCCCAGCCCAGCGCCACCTACCGGGTCAATGAACTGGCCCAAAAAGGCGTGATCGAAAAGATCCCCTCCCCGCGCGATAAAAGGGAATGCCGCCTGCAGGTGGGGGATGACTACCGCCGCAAAACGCTGGAAGCCCCCGGCCGCATCGAGCGGCTGCTGGGCCAGCTCAGCAGCCGTTTTACCCCACAGCAATTGGATACCACCGCCGCCGTGCTGGATGCCTTCCTCTCGGCGCTGGAGCATGAGGAGGAACATGAAGAATGATCGATCTGTTTGAAAAATGCCGCAAACCGTCCCTGGCCAGCGAGCTCAAGGAAAAAGGCATCTACCCCTACTTCCACGCGCTGGAAAGCCGCCAGGCCCCGGAGGTCATCATGGAGGGCCGCCGCCGCATCATGCTGGGCTCCAATAACTATCTGGGCCTTACCACCTGCCCGGAGGTCATCGAAGCCGGGATCAAAGCGTTTGAGCAGTACGGCACCGGCTGCTCCGGCTCCCGTTTCCTCAATGGTACGCTGGAAATGCACCTGGAGCTGGAAGTGGAGCTTGCCAGGTTCCTGCGCAAGGAAGCCGTCGTCACCTTTTCCACCGGCTTCCAGTCCAATCTCGGCATCATCAGCGCCATTGTCGGCCGGGGCGATGTCGTCATCTGCGATAAGGAAAACCATGCCAGCATCTACGATGGCTGCAAATTAAGCTATGGCAAGATGCTGCGCTTTGACCACGCCGATATGGAGGATCTGGAGCGCCAGCTGCAAAAGGTGCCGGAAAACGCCGGCTGCCTTATTGTCACCGATGGTGTGTTCAGCATGGGCGGCGATATTGCCAAGCTGCCGGAGATCGTCCGGCTGGCCAAACAGTACGGCGCCCGGGTCATGGTGGATGACGCCCACGGCCTTGGCGTTCTGGGCGAAGGCGGCCGGGGCACAGCCAGCCACTTTGGCCTGGAGGATGAAGTCGATATCTACATGGGGACCTTCAGCAAGTCGCTGGCCAGCCTGGGCGGCTACATGGCCTCCTCCCATGCGGTCGCCGAATATGTCCGCCACGCTTCCCGGCCGTTCATCTTCTCGGCTTCCATCACACCGGCCTCCTGCGCCACCGCCCTGGCGGCGCTCCGCTACCTGGAGGCCCATCCCGAGCTCGTGGACCGTCTGAATGCCCTTTCGGCCTATGCCCGGGACGGCCTGCGGAAAAAGCGGGTCAAGATCATCGAATCCACCACCCCCATCATTCCGCTGTATACCTACACCGTGGAAAATACCCTCACCGCCGCCCGCCGGCTGTATGATGCCGGAGTTTATGTCAACCCGGTGCTGCCGCCCGCTACCCCCCCTGCCGAGTGCCTGCTGCGCACCAGCTACATGGCCACCCTTACCGAACCGCTCATCGATGAAGCGGTCGAGATCATTGGCAGCGTACTGGGGGAGAAAGCATGAGTAAAGTAGTCATCATCACCGGGGGCAGCAGCGGCATAGGGCTGTGCACAGCGGCTGCCCTGCGGGACCGCGGCTGCAAGGTCTACGAGCTGAGCCGCCGGTATAGTGAAGCAGAGGGCATCACCCACCTGAAATGCGATATTACCGAAATGACGCGGTCGAGATCATTGGCAGCGTACTGGGGGAAAAAGTATGAGTAAAGTAGTCATCATCACCGGGGGCAGCAGCGGCATAGGGCTGTGCACAGCGGCCGCCCTGCGGGACCGCGGCTGCAAGGTTTACGAACTGAGCCGCCGGGACAGTGAAGTAGAGGGCATTACCCACCTGAGATGCGATATCACCGACGAGGAGCAGATAAAAGCCGCCGTGGCCCAGGTGCTGGATGAAAACGGCCGCATTGATATCCTCATCAATAATGCCGGGTTTGGCATTTCCGGCGCGGTGGAATTTACCGAAACGAGGGATGCCCAGCGTCTTTTCGATGTCAACTTTTTTGGCATGGTGCGCATGAACCGGGCTATCCTCCCCATCCTGCGGGAGCAGGGCCACGGCCGCATCGTCAATCTCAGCTCGGTGGCGGCGCCGGTGCCCATCCCATTCCAGACCTACTATTCCGCCGGAAAGGCCGCCGTGAACAGCTACACCATGGCCCTTTCCAACGAGGTGAAGCCCTTTGGCATCACGGTGGCCGCCGTCATGCCCGGCGATATCAAAACCGGCTTTACCGCCGCCCGGCAGAAAAACATCCTGGGAGATGATATTTACGGCGGGCGCATCAGCCGCAGCGTGGCCGGCATGGAAAAGGACGAACAGACCGGCATGGACCCGGCGGTGGCCGGGCGGTTTATTGCCAATGTGGCCCTGAAGAACAGCCGCAAGCCGCTTTATACCATCGGTCTTGCCTACAAGGGTGCTGTTTTCCTCACCAAAATATTGCCCGCGCGCTGGCTGAACGGACTCATCGGTATGATCTACGCAAAGTAACAGTTCCCCGCACCCCCGCCAAACGGGGGTGTTTTTCTATGCTTCTTCGCTGGCCGCCGAAGGAAGCGAACCACGGGAATCCCTGTGTATTCCGAGATATTCAATTTTCAAGGTGCTGGTGGGAGGCAGGTTCCCGCTTAAGGCAGACCCCCAAATTGCCCGATGAGATCTGCTGAAAGAAAAAATTGGACCGGCGCCCCTGTTTGACCGGTGGGGCAGAAAGGCTCTCGATTTGTTGTTCGGGGAGAGAGGCCGACGGGAAAGGATTTTTTTGCCGGTAAGAAAAAGTCCTTCCACTAATACGGCAAAATGGCCCCTTTTTTGCATGTGAAAGGTTAATATTTCACTTTTATTTACGAAAGGTTTACAATATTAGAAATACATGGGTATGATTTGTATAAAAGTTGGGCCGTGTTGGAATGTTTTCCCTTGCATTTTTATGAAATAAAGCCATGCCAAAAGACCCGCCGCAGGAGCTTTTCCTGTGACGGGCCCTTTTTACAGCCGGATCGTTGGGGCGATTATATTACTTTCTTTTCTTGGGGACAGCCAGCGCCATCACCAGCGCCCCGCCCAACAGGAGGGCAGGCAGCGTTTGGCCGCCGGCGGCACCGGTGGTGGGATTGCTGGCGCTTTCAGCGGCGGTATCCCCCGCGATGATGGTGACGGTGGAGGGGGCCCCGGCCTGATAGGCAATGCAAACGGGGGACATGCTGGTGAAGCGCACCCGCAGGCCATCGGCTTCGGCCTGATAGCGCAGCACCTCGATCTCACCGGCACGCTCGCCCGAAGTGATCATATGGGTGATGACAAAGGTATCGGTCCGGTTGGTGCCCTCGGGATAGGGCAGCAGAACCTCCACGCCCTCTTTGGGGAAATTCTCCGGATCGACCGGGATCAGTTCATTGTCCGCATTTTTTATCCGAAGCGACACATCCATCAGAACGCTATTGGTATTTTCTTTTTTCAGCGCGGAATTGCCGGAAAGGGCTTTTTCCAGCAGCGCCTTGAGGATATCCTCCACGGTCGGATACTTCTCGGCTACTGTTTCCGGCACGGTTTCCAAATCCTCGATGGCGGTTTCCATGGTTAACCGGAGGACGATCTCTTCCCAATCCCCAATCTCCTGGTTCCCATCGGCATCGTGGAACATCCTGCGGCACACTTCGCACTCCCAATAAGCCAGGTGCCCATCCGATTCGTAGGTCGGCGCCTGCTCGGTCCGCTCTATCATTTTATGGGGGGCTTCCGGTTCCTCACACACAGCTGCTTCACCACTGACATCGCAGGGCTGACCGCAAACCTTACACTCGTACCATTCGCCCTGAAAGCCGCCGTCGCAAAGGGTATAATTTGGATCATTCCGTTCGTCTTTATTAGGGGTGTGTTTTCCGGTTCCCTGTTCCCATTTCAGTTCATTTCCCTCGGCATCACAGGGCTGGTGGCACTCCCTGCACTCGAACCATTCGCTCTTAACGCCGCCATCGCAGGGGGTGTAATTTAACTCATGCTGGTCGCCGGGGGTGTGTTTTCCTGTTCCCGGTTTCCATTCAACCGTATTTCCAGCATCATCGAAAGACTGGCCGCAAACCTCACACTCATACCAATCTCTTTGATAACCGCCGTTGCAGGGGGTGTAATCGGCCTCGTGCTTTTCGCTGAGGGTATGTTTTCCCGTTCCTGCTTTCCGTACCAGCAAATTTCCATTGGCATCGCAGGGCTCGTGGCACTGGGTGCACTCGTACCATTCGCTCTCAAAGCCGCCGTTGCAGACGGTGTAATCGGCCTCGTGCTTTTCATCCATCTTGGGGGTGTGGTGCCCGGCGTCGCACGCGTTACCGGGGCCTACAAATGTTTCCGGGATTCCATCTATATCGCAGGCCTGGCCGCAATCCTCGCACGTGTAATAAGCGACTTTATACCCGCCATCGGTGCTGTTCCAGTCGGCCGGGTACTGTGTGCTTCCCGGTTTATGAATTCCTGTTCCCCGGGTATAAGGGGCCCCGCTGCCATCGGCTTTGCAGGGAGACTGGCATTTGGTGCAGATGTAGTATGATGACTGATATCCGCCGATGCAGGGTTTATAATCCGCCGGCTTCTGGCTATCGCCGGGGGCGTGGCCGCCTAATGTGGAAACATCAGCAATGGTGCCATCGGCATCGACGACCTTTTTGCACGCCTGGCAGTAATAAAAACCTGTATTGCTGTTGCAGGCGGTCACATAGGGATCGTTCAGATCCGGCACATGGCACTTGTAGCCGCCGCTGCAGCCGTTTGTGGGGTCCACAAATTGCGCGCTGATGCCATTGGCATGGCAGACGGCGCCGCACACCGTACAGTAATAATAATCGTATCCGTAGCCGCCGGTGGTGCTGTTCCAGTTGGCGGGGTACAGGTCTTCTCCCGGATGGTGCTTTCCAGATGGACAGATAGTTTGAGTTTGCGCGCTTGCCCCTACCGGCAGCAGCCCTGCCAGCAGTACCACGGCCAGGGCCAGGGCTGCCAGCTTCCGACTCCGTAACGCTTTCATTTATATTCCTTCTTTCCCGCATTTTCCGCCGCTTTGGGCGGGTTTCGCCTGTTTTTAGCGTCTGCCGGCCGCGGCATGACACGGCTGCCGGTTTTCGCACTATCTTATAGCATACTGCGGGAAAGCTTCGAAAACAATTAACCGGCTGCATAATAGGCGCCCTTTTTTTCGATAAATCACACCAAAAAACGCGGGCGGCTTTGCCCAGCCCCTGCGTTTTCTGTCCATCTTTTTATTCGAAAATGACACCGGAAAGATCGATGGGATAATTGATCGGATTATCCACATCGATGCGGTTGCCGGAAAAGGTACTGCCCGCAAAATCGATGCAGATATTCCCCGACAAAAGCGCGAACTGCACGCCGATATCGTTATCCGCGATGACGCAATCCGGGAACACAGCATTAAAGGAGCGGAAGCTTACCGACCGGTACAAAAAGCCGATCCCATTTTGCCGGAACTCGCACCGCTCCACGCCGATCATGCCGCCATCCAGCGCCACGGCCCCCACATCCCAGCCGGTAAAGGCGCAGCCGCCCATATACACCGAGGCCGTGGCCGAAAGGCCTGTTCCGCCATGGCCGACAAAGTCCATATCGAACAGCATGACATTGGCGGGGGAATCGGAATGGATCGAAAGCGTCCCCGTAAAGGTGGTACGCGCATCGCCATCGGTTCCGCCATACAGGTTCACCGCGCGGGAAAGGATGGTCAACCCGCCCTGATAGGTGACCGGCGGCAGATAAATATTCACGATGGTATCGGCGGGGACCTCCTGCTCGATCCGTTCCAGCAGGGCATTCAGATCCTCTATGGTATCCAGCGGCGTATCCTGCGGCGTGTAGACCTGATGCGCCAGCGGAATGACCTCATAGGTTTGCCTGAGGCGGATGACATCGCCGTTTTTCATGGTAATGGTCCAGCGCAGCTCATGGGTGCCGCTTTCGCCGGTATAGTAGATATAGCTCATCCGCGCCGAGGGCCGGTAGTCCGGATTATAGGCCGGAGTTTCCACCACCAGCGTCCCGTTTTCCCGGGGGATGGCCTCCAGCGTGCAGCTTTCCACCTTGGCAAAGAACTGTTCCGTATCGGCCAGCGCTCCGTTTTGGTAAATCCCCAGCATGGGCGTATCCATCTCGGTTTTCCCCAGCGATGCTGTTACCGTTTTGCTGCCGATGGGGCGGTTGTTGGTAATATCCCCCGGGAAAAAGGTGACCAGCAGATCATAGTTGCCGTCCCGATCGGTATAGGTCACAGCGGCGCCGCCCTCGAAGGTTTGGGGACGGTTGGGCAGATAAAACGCCAGGGCCACCGCGGCCAGCACCGCAGCGCCCAGCAGCACATACCGCAGCTTTTTGCGCCACAGGCGCGGCGGCTTTACTTCTTTTCGCTCGATCTGGCTCTGGGCACAGCGCGGGCAAAAGGAAGCCGCTTCCGGCAGCTGGGCACCGCAGTTTTTACATTGTTTGCTCATTTTGGTCTCCCTTGTGCTTTTTTACAGCGCTTCCATCAGGCTGAGAACGCTCCGATACCGCTTTTTGGGGGTCACCATTGTGCATTTTTGCACCACATGCCCCAAGCGGCCACGGGACAGTTCTTTGGAAGGGTGCTTGCCGGTCAGCATGATGTTCAGCAGCACGCCCAGCGAATAAATATCGGCCCGCTCATCGGTCTGGGCAATCCCGTACTGTTCCGGCGCGGCATAGCCTGTTGTGCCCAGAATGTGGGTATCGGCCGTGTGCTCCCCCTTGAATAGCCGGGAAGCGTCAAAATCGATCAGCACAGCCTGCCGCCCCCGGAGGATGACATTTTCCGGCTTCACATCCCGGTGGACCGCACCCAGGCTATGCAGCACCCACAGGGCCTGACACAGCTGCCAGGTGATCTCCCGCGCTTCCGCCGCCGTAAAGCGGGCCCCGCGCAGAAGCTCCGCCAGTGAATCGCCCTCGATGTATTCTTCCAGCACCGCAACCCTGCCGTTTTCCTCCGCGACCTCCATGATCTGCGGCAGGTAGGGGCAGGAAATGGGGAGCAGCTTTTGGTACACTTCCCCGCTGCCCTCATAATGGCGGAAAACCAGCCGTTTTCCATTCTGTTTGTTTTGCAAAAGCGAAACACTGCCGCGCGGACCGGTTTTCATCACGCGTACAGTCTTATAATCCGCTGCCGCGCTTTGCAGCAAATACTGATAAATGGCGGATTCCCCCTTTGCTACTATGCACCGTGCATATTGATTTCATCAACACAAAACAGTATTATTATACGGTAGACAGTCACCATTGTAAAGGTGGTATCCTCTTGAAAAACACCGATGATCTCCAGCAGGAATTGATGGAGACCCATGACCTGGATCAATTTTTATCCGATAACGAAGAAAACTTCATCAATAACAGCGTCTGCGAGCTGCTGAAACAGCTATTCCGGAAGCGGAATATTTCCAAGGCCACCCTGGCCAAGCGATCCGGCATGAGCGAGGTATATCTCCATCAGGTTTTTGCCGGCCGGCGCAATCCCTCCCGCAGCCGTCTTTTGTGTCTTTGCTTTGGCCTGCAGACCACCGTGGAGGAAACACAGGAGCTCCTAAAGCAGTGCGGTTATGCCCGGCTTTATACCAAAAACCGGCGGGATGCCATCATTCTGTACGGCATACTGAACGGCCAGGATCTTTTTACCGTGAACGACAAGTTATTTGCTGAAAACGAAGAATCCCTATACTAAAAAAGCAGCGGAGAAGCCTTTGTGGGCCTCTCCGCTTTTTTTCGGTATTTTTTATTCCGCGCAAACCTGCTCCAGCAGCGCGCGGGCCGCCGGACGGGTATAGTAGCGGGGCACCGGGTAAGTGCCGTGGCACTCCTGGAATGCCTCCCGGATCACCGCATCTATCTCCGCACGCAGGAATTCCGCCAGTCGCTCCGGCACACCGCCGGCTTTATTCATCGCGGCGATGCTTTCCACAAAGGCGCGGGCCCGGGCGCTTTCATCGGGGTCGCTGCTGATGCCGCAAATTTGCGCCATGCGGGCCAGGCGACCCGTACTGGCGGGCAGATAGTATTCCATGATGTGGGGTAGCAGAACCGCATTGGCCAGGCCGTGGGCCACCCCATACCGCCCGCCGATGCTGTGGGCAAAGGCATGAACATAGCCCACATAGGTCCGGGTGAAGGCCATGCCGGCCAGGAAGGAAGCCACCAGCAGCTGCTCCCGCATTTCCACATTTTGGGGTTCTTCCCGCACCACCGGCAGCGCCTCATAGATCATTTTGGCGGCCATTTCGGCATAGCGGTCGGTCTCCGGGGTGGCGTAGGTGGAAACATAAGCCTCCAGGGCGTGGGTCAGGGCATCCATCGCGGTGCGGATGGTATTCCCCTGCGGCAGGCCGACCGTCAGCTCCGGATCGAGGATGGCGGCAAAGGGGACGATCTTGGGATCGAGGATCTGGCGCTTGCGGTGGGTCGCGGTCTCACTGATGACGGCGGCGATGGTGGTCTCGCTGCCGGTACCGGCCGTGGTGGGAACCGCAATGAGCGGCATCGGCTGCTTTTTCACCTTCAGGATGCCGACCAGCTTTTCGGCGGGCTTATGGTTGGCAATGGCCGCTGCCGCGGTTTTGGCGGCATCCAGCACCGAGCCGCCGCCCACCGCCAGAATGGCATCGCAGCCGGCGGCACAGCTTACGGCCTCCTCCACCACACCAAAGGTGGGATCGGGGCTGACGCGGTCAAACACCACCGCTTCCATCCCGTTTTCTTTGATCTCCGAAAGGGTTTGATCCAGCTGGCCGCGGCGCATCATGCCGGGGGTGGTCATTACCAGCACCCGGCGGCTGCCGGCCTGCCGCAGCAGCTCCGCCGCCTGGCGCAGCCGCCCGGCCCCAATGTAGGTAAGGGGGGTGGGCTTTTTGACGGCCATGACGACCGGCTTGCGAAGGGCGACGATAAGGCGGGGAAAGAATGACATGGTGGAGATCTCCTTTCTGGTCTGTAAGATGGGGGTCGGCAAAAGGTGGAGGCCGGGGGAAGGGCCCGCTGGGCGCCCGCCCGGCAGGGCGGGCAGGGGCGGGGCTGCGCCCCGCCTACGGCGGCGAAGCCGCCGGCCCAGCGGGCCCACTTGGCTTCTGCACCGGGTTGCCGAGGGGCAGCGGGCACCCGGCCCGGACCCTGCACCGGCTGTAAATACAAATATCCGGCCTGCCAAAGGGATTCGGCAAGCCGGGATTTTTCGGGGGAATTACGGCTCCTGAGAAGCCGCGTTCACATCCAGCTCTACTTTTTCGGTGGGGTTCGCCGGTTCTTCTCCGGCATTGGCATCACCCAGCTCGGATTTTTCGCCGTCATCCTCGTCATCCCACAGGCTACCGCTCCAGTCCTTCGCATTGGAAGCGGCGCTTTCCTCCGGGACTTCATCGGCCGCGGTATTGGCCTCCCCTGTTCCGTTTATTTCCGGGGTCGGGGCGGGTTCTTCCAGCTGCGGCAGGGCGGAGAGGATACATACCGGCTGGCCGTTTTCATCCAGCTCGATGCCAAGGATCTGGCGGCCCTCCGGGGACTGATACAACAGCTCCACCATATCCTCCGCCGGGCGGAACAGATAGACAGCCTGTTCATTCTCATTTCCCTGCAGGAACAGCAGGCGGTCGGCATCCAGCCAGCGGGCATCCATGATAAGGCCGACACGCTGCTGGCAGAGGACGGCTTTCACTGTGGAGAAATCGGGGGTGCAGTACACCAGGTCGCCGGCGGCGGTGCTGTAATAGGCCAGGCCGCCCTCCTCACAGGAGACCAGTCGATCGGGAATGAAATCCACGCCATCCTCATCCATCAGGCGGCGGAACTGGGTCTCGCTGAGCAGGGGGTAAAACAGGGCAAAACCCGCTTCCTCCTGGGAGTTCATGGTCAGCAGGTCAGGAGACTGCTCCGGCGGAACTGTTTTATCCTCCGGATCGGTGGTATACTGGTCGGGCTGTTTTTCCACCACGGTAAGGGCGGGGCCATTGGCGGCAAAAAGCGTGTTTTCCTCGGGAGATTCCGGGGCGGCGCTGCCACAGGCGGCAAAGCCAAGCAGGACGATGCCGACAGCGGCCATCATCCAAACGGTTCGTTTCATGGGGCATCGCCCTCCTTTCGCGGATTCTGCAACCATTATAGCGGGTAAATTGTGAACAAATCTACCATCCTGGCGGGTTATTTTAAGAACTCGGGGATCGGGCGGCATTTTTCCGCAGGCCCTTCTCCTCCATAAAAAACAAGACGCCGTCTGCATCTGCAAACAGCGTCCTTCTTCGGTGGGTGATCGACTGTTACTGCAGGATGTAAACCAGCAGGGTGATCACAACAAAAATGATAGCCAGGATCTTGGTCAGCTTGGAAAGCTTGGCATTGGCAGAGCGGTCATTGCTGTCATTGAGGAAAGCGCTGACGCCGGCCAGAGCGGTGATACCATC
>CALERQ010000239.1 GCA_937907305.1 uncultured Clostridia bacterium
TTTTTCAAAAGGCTTGCAGTTTCCAAAGACAGCGTCTTTGGTCGCGCTCCGCAGGGGGATGAATTTGCAAAATGATCCGGCGGATCGTTTTGCAAAGAGGGGGCGCCCTGCAAGAGAGGGCGCCCCCTTATTCGCGGCTTGTGCAAACGGTCCTCCCTCCGAGCAGGAGGGAAGCACTGTCCTATTTACGCCTCATTCTTCTTTTCGCCGTTCAGCTTGTTGATCTCTTCCTCCTCCAGCACGCGGTAGGCCACCTTGCCCACCAGCGTCTTGGGCAGCTGGTCGCGGAACTCGATCTCATACGGCATGGCGTATTTCGCGATATTCTTGCGGCAATACGCCATCAGGATATCCCGGTACTCATCGCAGGGCTTCAGGCCCGGCTTCAGCATTACAAAGGCCTTGACCTTCTGCATCTTCAGGCTGTCCGGCACACCAATGACACAGCTCATCTGCACCAGGTCATGCGCGTCCAGAATGTTCTCCAGCTGGCTGGGATACACATTGTACCCGCTGGTGATGATCATTCTCTTGATGCGCTGCTTAAAGTAAATAAACCCATCGTCATCCATATAGCCCAGGTCGCCGGTGTGCACCCACACCCGCCCATCGGGGTGGGTCTGCAGGGTCTGCGCCGTCTCCTCGGGGTGACCCACATATTCCATCATCACGGTCGGGCCGCTGATGCAGATCTCGCCCTCCTCGCCGTAGGGCAAGCTCTCCTGGGTGCCGGGCTTCACGATGTCATAGTAGGTATCGGGGAACGGCAGGCCAATGGAGCCCTCCTTCGCCATATGGGTGGGGGTCAGGCAGCTCGCGGTCACGCACTCGGTGGTGCCGTAGCCCTCCCGCACCTGGATCACCGCGTGGTGGTCAAACAGGAACTTGTCAAACCGCTTTTTCAGCTCGATGGAAAGGCTGTCGCCGCCGGAGAATACCCCCTTCAGGAAGCTCAGGTCGGCACCGTCCATGGTGGGTACACGCAGCAGGGCCTCATACAGGGTAGGCACGCCGGCAATAAAATTGCACTTGTGCTTCAGGATCAGCTTGGCATAGCTCTGGGGGGTAAAGCGCGGCACCAGCACGCAGCGGCCGCCCTGGGAGAGCATGGAATGGATGGAAACACCCAGACCAAACCCATGGAACATCGGCATGACCGCCAGCATCTTGTCGCCGGGGCGGAACATCGGGTTGGTGGCAATGATCTGCTGCCCCAGCGCGTTAAAGTTGAGGTTGGAAAGCAGAATTCCCTTAGTAATGCCGGTGGTGCCGCCGCTATACAGAATAACGGCCGCGTCCTTGCCTTCCTTCTTCACCTTGTACTTCCAGCGGTAGCGGTTGCCCATCTGGAAAAACTCTTTCCAGCGGATAATGGGCGCGTCAGCCGGGATCTTCTGGATCTTGCGGCCCTCGGTCAACATATAGCCCACCTTGATGGGCTTGGAAAGCTCATCCTTGATGCTGGCGATGATGACATTATTGAGGCTCTCCACATTCTGCCGGATGGCTTCAAACTTGTGGTAGAACTGATCCAGCGTCAGCGCGCAGATGCTCCCGGATTCCTTCAGGTAGAATTCGATCTCCTTCTCACTGGAAAGGGGGTGCACCATGTTGGCAATGCCGCCCACCAGATTCACCGCATAGAACATGATAACAGTCTGCGGGCAGTTGGGCATACAAATGGTGATCTTATCCCCTTCGCGGATGCCGATGGCCTTCAGAGCGCGGGCGCACAGGTTTATCTGCTCCACAAACTTTTTGTAGGTGGTGCTGCGGCCCATAAAGTCATAGGCGATATAGTCGGGATATTTCTCGGCGATCTTCTCCACCGCCTCGTACATGCTCCCCTGGAAGTAATCCAGCGTCGCGGGCACATCGCCCAGGTTGGCGATCCACGGGGTTCTGGTCTCAGTGATGATCATAGTCTACCTCCTCATTGGCGGGACGCTCCAGCAGTTCGGGGTGCTCCAGCAGATATTTCAGCAACTTGATGCTCTTGGAATAATAGTAACCGTCCGCCAGGCGCTCATCAATGGTGAGGCCCAGGTCCAGTGTTTCACGCATTTCATAGCTGCCGTCTGCGGTAAAGTAGGGCGCCATCTTCTTTTCGCCCACAATGCAGAACAGCGAGCAGGTCCCCCAGTTGGTCAGGTGGTGGTAGCCGCACTTCAGCCCAATGGAGCCGAGGTTGGAAAGCACCACCGAGGAATAATAGGGGTCGCTTTCCACCATGCCTTTGGGCACCCAGCCGTGGCGGTCCAGCCAGCAGATGATCTTGATCGCCGTTTTGGAAAGCCAGCGGGGCATCTTGTTCAGGATATCCATGGCATCCTCGGTGGAATCCCCTGTCTCCTCGCTGCGGCAGTTCATTATTTTCTTAAAGAGCTGCTCATGCAGCGTATCCACCGTTTCCTCGTCCTTCGCGTGGATAAAGGCCAGCGACTCGCCGCCGTTATCGCTGAATTTCTTCTTGACAATAAAGGAAGCGGTCACCTCATTGCGCTGGTAAAAGTTGCAGTTGGCAATAAAGCGGTTCAGCTTCGGCCGCAGCGTAATGGTCTTGATGAGCGCCGCGGTGATAATGTGGAACATGGTATAGGGAAAGATCTCCTCCCCCTCATTTTTCTTTTTCAGGTACTCATTGATGGGGGTCAGGTCTACCCGCAGCCCAATGTAGGCCTCATTGTCGCAGCGGTTCGGGTAAATAATGCCCGTAATGTAGTGCAGGGAATCCAGCTCCCGCAGCAGGCGTCCGTCCCGGCGGTCCCCTCTGCGGCGTTTATACTGCTCTGCCATTCGTAGTTACTCCTTTTCTTCTGTCTTTTTCCCCAAAAGGCCGCTTACCGCGCCCAGCAGCAGCTTCTGTGCCTTTTCGGCCATCTGCCGCAGTGTTACACGCTGGGCCGACAGCCAATCGTAATACATCGAAAGAACGCCGGAAACCGCGAAATCAGCCGCGGCCTCCACATCCTCTTCTCCCACATCGGCGCCGGCATTTTCCGTTATCTCGTCCTTCACCATCTTGGCAATGGAATTTTTCAGCCGGTACATCAAAAAGTAGCGGGAACGCCGGTTTTCCAGGTAGCAGGAATAGGTCTCATGCTCCTGCAGGGCCTTATCCACTCGGCTCAGGATGGTATAGAGGTCATGCCGGTTATCCCAGATGTCGCTCTGCGCCAGCTGGGCCATCACCCATCCCTCTATCTCGTTTTCCAGCTCCTGCAGCGCCTCATCCACACTGGCATAGTGCAGGTAGAATGTTTTCCGGCTGATCTGCGCTTTCTCGGTCAGCTCCGAAACATTGATCTGGGAAGCGTCCTTCTGGTTCAGCAGCGAGAGCAGCGCGCAGCGGATGGCTTCCCGGGTGCGCAGCATGCGCTTATCCATGGGCTGGCTGGCCGTTGTCATCACTCTCGCTCCTTTCAGGGAAAAATCAAACTTTCCATACTTCCACGGGCGCAGTTCACCCCCACGGAAGTATCGCAAGGCCGATTATAATACACACTGTGTGTATTTGTCAATTTTCTGTCCGCACTTTTCACCCAATCTTCACCAAGCGCACCATATTTTACAGCTTCACATGGGGGTTGGTATACTGTCCGTGCTTTTGGGTACGGCCATCATACTGTATCGCAAATTTGGGGCAGCGGTGCAGGCAGCCCAGGCACATCACGCACCGTTCTTTCACCCACACCGGCCGTTTTTCCTCCATTTTTATCGCCTGTACCGGGCATTTCCGCTCGCACAGCCCGCAGCCAATGCAGCTCTCCTCTACATGCAGGTGACTTGTTTTCCTCACCCAGGTATTGTAGATCGGCTCCGCGAACCACTCGGTCAAAATGGCCGGGGTGCGCGGGGTCATTTTCCGGTTGTGCTCCCGCGCGGCGATCCTCTGTATCGTCCGGTCGATCTGCTCCTCTGTCGTGCGGGTAAATACCGCCACCTTTACCGGCGTGGAAAGGTCATAAGACGGCGTCCAGGTATCTGCCATGCGGATCGCATAAAACGCATCGATCCTCTGTCCCCGCAGGGCTTTTTCCGCCATGCACCCGGAGGCCCCCGGTGTGGTGCCGTAGGTGGCAATATAGTACAGGTATTCCGCCCGCAGCGTCGCCTTTTCCAAAAATTCCTTCACAAGACTCGGCAGACCCCAGTCATAGGTCGGCCGCTATTATACCAATGCTCTCCCCCGCAAAGTCATACCGCTCTGTCCGGATACATTCCATCATCGAGAGCATCTCCTCCCCCAGCGCCTTTGCCAGCCGCTCCGCCACATATTTGCAGTTCCCTGTCGCCGAAAAATACAGTATCATCGCTTTTTCCCTTTCTATGTTTTCTTTGCACTCCGCCAAATCACCCGAAGAGATCAGTTCCCTTCGGGTGATGTTTTCTGGTATTTTATTTCACCCGCACCAGCTCATACTGGCGGATCCCCACCCCTATCTTCTCGGCATGCTCCAGGCAGACATGCCAGTCGGTTTCCGGAGTATTGTTGGTAAAGTGGTCGTGGTGGTCTTGGAAATCCTTCGCCGCCATGTTGTCGGAAAGCTGGCTGTCCGGCAGGGGCTGCTGCCGGTTGCAGGCATCGGCGCAGGCCTGGTCCAGCGCCACCGGGTCAAAGCTCGCAAACATCCCGATATCCGGCAGAATGGGAGCGTCATTGGTGGCGCAGCAGTCGCAGCTCGGGCTGATATCAATGACCATATTGATGTGGAAGCAGGGCCGCCCCGCTACCACTGCCTTGGCATACTCCGCCATCTTGCGGTTCAGCAGGTCTCCTGCCTCCCAGTTGCTGTTATGTATCGCATCAAAATTGCAGTGTGCCAAGCACCGGCCGCAGCCCACGCATTTGTTTTCATCCACTGTGGCCTTGCGGTCCTCGCCGTAGGTTATGGCACTCTGGGCACAGATCTTGGCGCAGGCCCCGCAGCCCCGGCAGTTCGCCTGGTTTACCGTTACCTTGCCGCTGCAGTGCTGCTCCATCTTACCGGCGCGGCTGCCGCACCCCATGCCAATGTTTTTGATGGCCCCGCCAAAGCCAGTCGCCTCG
>CALERQ010000240.1 GCA_937907305.1 uncultured Clostridia bacterium
ATGGCAGGCGGGCGGCCGCTTGGAAGGTTGGGAAGATCACTTTTCCCCGGCACGCTGGTATGCGGCTATGGAGCAGGCAGGACTTTCCCCCGATTTCTATGCCACGCGCAAGCGGGAGTACGATGAGCTGATGCCGTGGGATCACCTGGATTACTTTGTTTCCAAGAAGTTCCTGATCCGGGAAAACCGGCTGACCCACGAAAGCAAAACGACCCCAAACTGCCGCCAGCAGTGCGCTGGCTGTGGGGTAAGCAAAGAATTGAACGAGAAAGGGGTGACCTGCAGTGAAAACTGTCCGTGTGTTCTTCGCTAAGGAGGGACGGCTGAAGTACATTTCCCACCTGGATGTGACGCGCTGTCTGGCGCGGGTATTCAAACGCAGCGGGCTGCCCATTTGGTATACGCAGGGCTTTAATCCCCATGCTTATTTGACTTTCGCACTCCCGCTGCCGCTGGGGGTGGAAAGCCGCTGCGAATCCTTTGACTTCCGCCTGACCGAAGAAGTAAGCTATGAGGAAGTAGCAGCCCATTTGAATGCTGTGCTGCCCGATGATTTGCAGGTATTGCGTGCGGCGGCGCCGGTCATGGAACCGAGTGCAATCTGCTGGGCGGATTACCGGTTGACTTTCCGGGATGATGCTCCCGCGGCGGAAGAAGCATTCGACCGCCTGCTGGCGGCGGAGCACTTGATGGTTACCAAGAAAACCAAAAAAGGCGAGCAGCAGATCAACCTGAAAGAGAAAATGACGGTGCTGCATACCGGCAAAAAGCCAGGGGAGATGGTAATGGCGGTTCGTCTGCCGGCAGGCGGTACGGTAAACTGGAGCCCGATGCTGGTGACCGGTGCCTACAATGAACTGCTGGGCCGGGAGCCCTATTGGACCGGGCTGGAGCGCACCGCGATACTCACCGAAGATTTTTCGAATTTCTGTTAAGTTTTGCTTGCATTTGTACTTCCGCTGTGTTATTATAATACGGCATGAGAACTGCGATCGGCCCATCCGGCGCAGGTTTTGATGTTGGCCGCAGGGCCAAACATTAAACTGAACAGTCCGCTGCCCGGCCAATGGAGCCCAGAGGTAAGAATGTTTGGATATTTTAAGGAGGATAAAATCCATGGACGCACTGAAATTGATGTCCGAGAGCTGCCTGAAGAAGGATCTGCCTGTTGTTAATGTCGGTGATACCGTACGCGTACAGGTTCGCATTCAGGAAGGTAACCGTGAGCGTCTGCAGGCCTTCGAGGGCACTGTAATCGCCAAGAAGCACGGCGGTATCGCTGAGACCTTTACCGTTCGCCGCCTTTCTCACGGCTGCGGTGTCGAGAGAGTTTTCCCCATCCACAGCCCGAAGGTAGCCAGCGTTGAACTGGTTCGCAAGGGTCGTGTACGCCGCGGCAAGCTGTATTATCTGCGCGGCAGAGTGGGCAAGGCTGCCAAGGTCAAAGAAGTACTGGGCTAATTTTTCCACAAAAGGCGAGAGGACACTGTATGGTTGTCCTCTTTTGCTTTTATATAGGGGAATTACCAAAGAAAGAATGGGAGAAGAAATATGTCAGAAACGATGTCAGTCCAGTGGTTCCCGGGACATATGGCCAAGACCCGCCGCATTATGGCAAGCAACCTGAAGCTGGTGGATATTGTGGTGGAGCTGTGTGACGCACGCATCCCGCAAAGCAGTCGGAACCCGGAAATTGATAAAATAGTAGGTAAAAAGCCCCGCCTGATGCTGCTGAACAAGGCGGACTGCGCCGATGCCGCCGCCACCGAACAGTGGCTGACCTATTACCGCAAAAAAGGGATCCCGGCCATAGCCTGTGATTGCCGCAGCGGTCGTGGGGTAAAGAACCTGCTGCCCGCCGTCCGGGAGGTGCTGGCGGATAAAATAGCTGCCTGGAATGAAAAAGGTATGGTGGGCCGTCCCATCCGCATGATGATCGTTGGTATCCCGAATGTGGGGAAGTCTTCGCTCATCAATCGCCTCAGCGGTACCCGCAGCGCCAAGGTGGAAGACCGCCCCGGTGTGACTCGCGGAAAACAGTGGGTCTCGCTGGAGGATGGTGTGGAGTTTTTGGATATGCCGGGTGTACTGTGGCCGAAGTTTGAAGATAAGGTGGCGGGCGAGCGGCTGGCCTTTATCGGCTCGGTCAAAGATCAGATCCTGGATATCGAATACCTGGCTATGCGCCTTTTGGATACCTTGCGTCCCACCTACACAGCGGCGCTGGCGGAACGCTACAAGCTGGATGCCGAAGCCATCGCTGAAATGGAAAGCTACGATCTGCTGGAGCTCATCGCCCGCAAGCGGGGGATGCTTATTTCCGGCGGCGAAGCCAATACCGAGCGTGCGGCCATCATGCTGCTGGATGAGTTCCGCAGTGGGGCAATGGGCCGCATCACGCTGGAGAGGATACCGCAATGACCGATAACCGTTTTTTGTGGGAATACGATGAAGCGCTGGGCTTTGAGGGCCTGTGCGGCATTGATGAGGTGGGGCGGGGCCCTTTGGCCGGGCCGGTATGCGCGGCCTGTGTGGTGCTGCCCCGCGGGCTGGAATTGCCGGCCCTCAATGATTCCAAAAAGATGACCGAAAAGCGTCGGGAAGAAACCTATGCCCTGTTGACCGTCTGCCCGGAGGTCTATTATGGCATCGGGTTTGCCAGCCAGCAGGAGATCGATGAGATCAATATTTTGCAGGCCACTTTTTTGGCCATGCACCGTGCCTATGGGGAACTGCTGCAAAAGCTGCCGGAGGTAAAACGCCCCCGCTTGGCGCTGGTGGATGGTAATCGAGATCCCGGCCTCCCGCTGCCCACACAGTTGGTGATCAAGGGCGATGGCACCAGTGCGCACATCGCGGCGGCCTCTGTCCTGGCCAAGGTGACCCGTGACCACCTGATGGCCGAATATGCCAGGGAGTACCCAGGCTACGGTTGGGAAAAGAACAAAGGCTATGGCTCCAAGGAGCACTACGCAGGCATTGCCCAATACGGCATCACCCCGCTGCACCGCAGGAGCTTTCTGAAAAACCTGACGGAGAAGCATCATGACGGATAAAAAGAAGCTGGGTGACCGTGGGGAGGACTATACCGCACGGTATCTGGAAAAACAGGGCTTTCATATTGTGGAGCGGAACTGGCACAGCCGCTATGGGGAAATCGATATTATAGCGGAAAATGAGGAGTATCTGCTCTTTGTGGAGGTAAAGACCCGGAGAGCGGGCAGTATGGTGCCGGGGGAAGCCGCTGTTACCTCACAGAAGCAGCAAAAGCTGCGGTTCACAGCGGAAAGCTACTTGTTGGAACGTCCCACCGATCGCCAGCCACGGTTTGATGTGGCGGCCTTGAAGACCGATGGTGAAAAGCTAATGGACTTTACATACTATGAATCCGCTTTTTAATAGGGAGGCGCCATGAACTTCTTTGATCTGCACTGCGATACCGCTACCGAAGCCATGAAGGTCCATGCCGGGCTGTATGGAAGCGGTCTGCAGTTGGATTTGAACCGGTGGCAGGGAGGCAGTCTGTGCCAAAGCTACGCGATATTTATTCCGGATACACTGCGGGGCGAACCGGCGTGGCAATATTTTTTGCGGTGCGATACTTACTGGAAAGAGAAAATCGCTGAGGCTGGGATGATGTCCCTGCTGACCCGCCCAGCGGAAGCTGAAAGCTGTTGGGAACAGGGCGGGAACGCCTGCTTCCTTGCGGTGGAGGGCGGTGCGGTGCTGGCTGGCCGGCTGGAGCGCGTGCAGGCCCTCGCTAGGCACGGGGTACGGATGTTGACCCTGACCTGGAACGGGGAAAACGAGCTGGCCGGCGGTGCCGCTGTGACTGGCGGATTGAAGCCCTTTGGCCGGGAAGCTTTGCGGGAGATGGAACGCTGCGATATTGTGGCGGATGTATCCCATCTCAATGATGAAAGCTTTTGGGATGTGGTAAAAGCCGCCGGACGGCCGCTGGTGGCCACCCACAGTAATAGTCGGAAGATATGTAATGTTCCCCGCAACCTGACCGATGACCAGTTCCGCTGCCTTGTGCAGCAGGGCGGTCTGGTGGGACTCAATTTTTTTACCGGTTTCCTGCGGGAGGATGCGGAAAACGCCTGCCTGGAGGATATCCTGCGGCACGCCGAGCATTTTCTCAATTTGGGTGGGGAAGATGTTCTGGCTTTGGGCTCCGATTTTGACGGTGCCGATATGCCTCGTGACCTGCCGGATTGCGGGGCGCTGCCCCAGCTGGCGCAGCGGCTGCGGGAAGCCTTCGGGTTCACATTAGCAGAGAAAATATGTTACAAAAACGCACTTGATTTTTGGCAGCGGTATGATGCAAAATAATACCGTGCAGAGCACATGGCCCTGCACGGTGGCTGTGGTAGATCGAATCAGCCCTTGCGATAGGTATCGCAGGCGGCGTCATCGGCGTGGTCGCACGCCACGGTAATGCTTTCGGCGGTGCAGTGGCAGGCCTTATCGTTGTGAACACAGTCTTTCACATCGCATTTGATACCGGGAATGCAGCTGCAATCGGTAGGACGGCTAAAATCGCTCATAATTCACATTCTCCTTTATGGTTAGTTCCCTTGGGCGGGACAGCAGTATTATGGGCGCAAACGACTTTGAATATTCGGGGAACAGGAGGTGGGCTATGTCCATTTTTGCCATCGGCGATCCACATCTTTCGCTGGGCTGTAATAAGGAAATGAATATCTTTGCCGGCTGGCACGACTATGTGCAACGGCTGGAGCAGAACTGGCGGGAGCGGATCAGTCCGGAGGACACTGTGATATTGGCGGGAGATATCTCCTGGGCCATGAGTATAGAGGATACCCTGGCTGATTTTACTTTTCTGCATCGCTTGCCGGGGGAAAAGTACCTGATGAAAGGCAACCACGATTACTGGTGGACTACCCTTTCCTCCATGCAGCGCTTTTTGGATAAGAACGGATTAAATACCCTGCATTTTCTCCATAATAACGCGGTAACGGTGGAGGGACTCTCTCTCTGCGGCAGCCGCGGCTGGATGTTCGAGGAAGGGGAGCGGGCTGAGGGCAGCATCACCGCCCGGGAGCTGGGTCGCATCCGCCGTTCTTTGGCAGCCGCGCCGCCGGAAAATGAAAAGATCCTGTTCCTGCATTATCCGCCGATTTTCGGCCAGCAGGTCATCCCGGAGTTTTTCGATGCCATGAAAGAATACGGCGTTAAGCAGTGCTTTTACGGCCATTTGCACGGCGGAGCCATCCCATTGGCCTACCAGGGGGAATTTTTTGGAGTGGATTGCCGGTTGATCTCGGCAGATTATCTTAAATTTTGCCCCATAAAGATACGATAATTACCGAAAAACAGTGGCAATTTGGTTTGCTATGTGCTATAATCAATAAGATTTACTGGAATCTAAAATTTTGCTGGAGGACATCATAAATGAAACTGAACGAAACCAAAAAAGTGGACACCAACCTGTACGAACTGAATATCACCGTGGATGGCGAGCAGTATGCCAAGGCATTGGATGCTTCTTTCAAGAAGAACGCCGCCAAGCTCAATATCCCCGGTTTCCGTAAGGGCAAGGCTCCCAAGAGCATCGTTTACAAGATGGTAGGCGAGAGCTATTTCTATGAGGATGCCATCAATTCCAGCTACGGCGAAGCCTACGAGGAGGCCCTCAAGGAGTCCGGCCTGGAAGCGGTCGCTTATCCCGAAGTGGAACTGAAGGATGTAGACGGCACCCACTATACCTTTGTTGCCAAGGTTACCGTTAAGCCTGAGGTCACCCTGGGTGAGTACAAGGGCCTGAAGGTCGAGCGTGAAAGCGACAAAGTGACCGAGGCCGATGTAGAGACCGAGCTGAACGCCATGGCCGATCGTAATGCCCGCATGGGCGAAGCCCCCGAGGGCGCTAAGGCCGAGATGGGTGATACCGCTGTCATCGATTACGAAGGTTTTGTCGGTGATGTCGCCTTTGAGGGGGGCAAGGGCGAAGACCACCCCCTGTCCCTCGGCTCCGGCCAGTTCATCCCCGGCTTTGAGGAGGGCGTAGTTGGCCATAAGGTTGGCGAGAGCTTCGATGTCAATGTTACTTTCCCCACCGAGTATCACAGCGAAGAGCTGGCCGGCAAGGATGCCACCTTTAAGGTGACCATCAAGGAGCTCAAGCGCAAGGAACTGCCCACCCTGGATGACGAGTTCGCCAAGGATGTCAGCGAGTTTGATACCCTGGAAGAACTGAAGAAGGATCTGACCGAGAAAATGGCCGCTGAAAAGAAGGACCAGGCCGACAGCAAGATGGAAAACGATCTGCTGGAGCAGGCTGTCAAGAACATGACCGTGGAGATCCCCACTGTGATGTTTGAGAACAAGGCCCAGGATATGGTCGAAGAGTTCGGCTACCGTCTGCAGACCCAGGGCATGAACATGGATATGTATATGAAGTACACCGGCACCACCCCCGAGGCACTGACCGCTCAGTTTATGCCCCAGGCCGAGGCCCAGGTGCGCACCACCCTGCTGCTGGAGAAAATCGCTGAGGCAGAGAATATCGAGATCACCGAAGAGGATATCAACGGCGAGTACGACCGTATGGTCAAGGATTACGGCATGGAGCTTGATAAGGTCAAGTCCATCGTTCCCGTAGAGGAGATCAAGCGTCAGCTCACCATCCAGAAGGCCGCCAAGGTCATCACCGATAGCGCCGTAGTGACCCAGCTGTAATTTCCTTTAGCAAATTTCCAGTGCTACATACCATAAACGGAGGTGTATGAAAAAATGAGTTTGGTACCAATGGTAATAGAACAGACCAACCGCGGGGAGCGTAGTTATGATATCTTTTCCCGCCTGCTCAATGACCGCATCGTTATGCTCTGCGAGGAGGTAAACGATGCCACAGCCAGTCTGGTGGTAGCGCAGCTTTTGTTCCTGGAGGGCCAGGATCCCGAAAAGGACATCCACCTGTATATCAATAGCCCCGGTGGTTCCATTTCCGCTGGTATGGCTATCTATGATACCATGCAGTATATCAAGTGCGATGTTTCCACCATCTGCATCGGTATGGCGGCTTCCATGGGCGCGTTCCTGCTGTGCGCAGGTGCTCCTGGCAAACGCCTGGCGCTGCCCAATAGCGAGATCATGATCCACCAGCCGCTGCTGGGCGGATTACAGGGCCAGGCCACCGATATCAAGATCCATGCTGACCGCATTATCAAGATCAAGGAAAACCTGAACCGTATTATGGCGGAGCGCTGCCATAAGCCGCTGGAGCAGGTGATGCAGGATACCGAGCGGGATAATTTCATGTCCGCCCAGGAAGCCTGTGATTATGGCCTGATCGACCGTGTCATTGCCCACAGAGAATAAAAGGAGTCCATAATAGCATGGCAAACGATGAGAACAAAAAAATGATGCGCTGCTCCTTTTGCGGCAAGCCGCAGGATCGGGTAGCGCGTCTGATCGCCGGCCCGGGCGTATGTATCTGCAATGAATGTGTGGAGATCTGCCGCGCGGTGCTGGAGGATGAGGAAGTTCCGGCTCCCCGGCCCATAAGAAACGAGCCGCAGGGGGAGGAGCTGAATGTCCCCCGGCCCAAGGAGATCAAGGCATTCCTGGATGAGTATGTCATTGGGCAGGATGCCGCCAAGCGTGCGCTTTCGGTGGCGGTATATAATCACTATAAGCGTATCTGCTGCGGCGAAGGCGATGATGTAGAGCTCGGCAAGAGCAACATTCTGCTGCTGGGCCCCACAGGCGTTGGTAAAACCATGCTGGCGCAGACCCTGGCCAAGGTGCTGGGCGTCCCCTTTGCCATTGCGGATGCCACCACACTGACCGAAGCCGGTTATGTGGGCGAGGATGTGGAAAACATCCTGCTGCGCCTTTTGCAGGCTGCGGATTTCGATGTAGCCCGGGCTGAGCGCGGCATCATCTACATTGATGAGATCGACAAGATCGCCCGCAAGAGCGAAAATCCCTCCATCACCCGCGATGTTAGCGGCGAGGGCGTTCAGCAGGCATTGCTTAAGATCTTGGAAGGCACCATCTCCAATGTTCCTCCGCAGGGCGGCCGCAAGCACCCCCAGCAGGAGTTCATCCAGGTGGATACCTCCAACATTCTGTTTATCTGCGGCGGCGCGTTCGATGGCCTGGAAAAGATCATCAGCCGCCGTACCGATAAGTCCTCTCTGGGCTTCGGCGGCACAGTCAAATCCAAAGCCGAGGTGGAAGAGCAGGGCATTTACCGCCAGGTGGAGCCCCATGACCTGGTCAAATACGGTCTGATCCCCGAGTTAGTGGGCCGTATCCCGGTCATCGCTTCGCTGGATGCTCTGGATGAGGAAGCGTTGGTCCGCATTTTGCGGGAGCCGAAAAACGCCCTCATCAAGCAATACAAAAAGCTGTTCGAAATGGATAATATCCAAATCGATTTCGAAGAGGACGCGCTGCGTGCTATCGCCCAAAAGGCGATCGAGCGTAAAACCGGCGCGCGTGGTCTGCGCGGCATTATGGAGGAGCTTTTGGGCAATCTGATGTTCGAAGCACCTTCCGATGGCACCGTGGCCCACATCGTCATCACGGCGGATATGGTAAACGGACTGGGGGATGCCATGATCATGCGCGACCCCATGAAGCAGCCCGCCCGCCTGCAGCTGCGTCTGCCTGGCACACCGGCACAGAAGCGCCGCCGCGGTGCTGTTTCTTAAATAACATCCGGCTGCATATCCTTGCCTGTGGGGCAGGGAAGTGCACCGATGGGATATGACATGAATCGGGGGCTGTACGGGGTCGTGTGATCCCATACCGGCCCTTTATTCAATCGTAACCCTACTCTTATGACCATAGTGAAGGGAGGCAAAAGCTATGGAGAAAAACACAAAAAATACCGAGAAAAAACCAATCCAGGTACCGGTGCTGGCGCTGCGCGGGCTGGTTCTGTTCCCGCATATGGTGCTGCATTTTGATGTAGGCCGGGAAAAATCGCTGCATGCTTTGAATATGGCAATGAATGGCGACCGCAAGATATTCCTGGTGGCCCAAATCGACCAAAATGAAGAAAACCCGTCAATGGACGGTTTGTATAAAGTGGGCACAGTGGCGGAGATCCGTCAGATCGTGCGTTCGCAGGGAGAATCACTGCGTGTACTGGTGGAAGGCTGCTACCGCGGCAAGCTCATCGATATGTTCGAGGAGGACCACACCTCGGTCGGCGAGATCCTGCCGTATCCCGCGGCCGGCCGCATTGCGGGCCGTCCCTTCAGCGATGCGCTGGTCCGCACCGTCAAGGACCTCTTCGATGAATATGTCAGCCTGGCGCCCCGTATGCCCAAAGAGATCGTGGATAACATCCTCGATTGCGATGACCCGGCGCTCATTGCGGAATACATAGCGGGGAACATCCCCTTCGAGATACAGGATAAGCAGCGTCTGCTGGAGCAGAATAGTGCCCGCCGTCGGCTGGAGATCATTGCCCAGCTGCTGGAATCAGAAAATGAGATTTTGGCGCTGGAAGCCGATATTCAGGACCGTGTCAAAGAGGCCATGGATAAAAACCAGCGGGACTATTACCTGCGGGAACAGCTCCGTGTCATCAATGAGGAGCTGGGCGAAGGCGACATGGGCTTCGAGGAACCGGATGAATTCCGGGAAAAGATCCGCGCCCTTCTGACCACCGATGAAAACAAGGAAAAGCTGCTTAAGGAAGTCAGCCACCTGGAAAAAATGCCTCCCAATTCGCAGGAAGCGGCGGTGATCCGCGGCTATCTGGAGACCTGTCTGGAGCTGCCGTGGGGCTGCTATACCAAAGATGTCATTGACCTGAAGAAGGCGGCAAAGCTGCTGGATAAAGAACACTACGGACTGAAGAAGATCAAAGAGCGGGTGCTGGAGGCGCTGGCAGTTCGTGCGCTGGCGCCGGATATCAATGGCCAGATCCTTTGCTTTGTGGGCCCTCCCGGCGTGGGCAAAACCTCTATCGTGCGCAGCATTGCGCAGACGATGGGGCGGCAGTATGCCCGTATCGCGCTGGGCGGCATCAAGGATGAATCTGAGATCCGCGGCCATCGTAAGACCTATGTGGGCAGTATGCCAGGCCGCATTATCAATGCCATCAAGCAGGCCGGCAGCGCCAATCCCGTGCTGCTGTTGGACGAGGTAGATAAACTCAGCAATGATTACCGCGGCGATCCTTCCTCCGCCTTGTTGGAGGTACTGGATTCCGAGCAGAACTGCACCTTCCGGGATCATTATATTGAGATGCCATTCGATCTTTCCCATGTGTTCTTCATTGCCACGGCCAATGACCGCAGTGCCATTCCGCCCGCGCTTCTGGACCGCATGGAGGTCATTGAGCTACCGAGCTACACACGGGAAGAAAAGTTCCAAATCGCCAAGCGCCACCTGCTGCCCAAGCAGCGGGAACGCCATGGCCTTGCCGTGGGGCAGATCGCCGTGACCGATGGCGCCATCTATGATATCATCGATCACTACACCCGGGAAGCCGGTGTGCGTACCCTGGAGCGCCGTTTGGCCGCCCTGTGCCGCAAGGTCGCTGCCAAGGTGGTATCCGGTGAAGCCACCGAAAAGGTTACCATTAAGGCGGCTGATCTGCCAAATTACCTGGGCCCTCGCTACATCACCGAGGATATCGTCCCCAAGGAGGACAGCATCGGCCTTGTCAATGGCCTGGCCTGGACCGCCGTGGGCGGTGAGCTTCTCCAGGTGGAAACCGCGGTCGTCCCCGGTACCGGTAAGACCATCACCACCGGTTCGCTGGGCAATGTAATGAAGGAATCGGTAACGGCTGCCATCACCTACATCCGTTCCGTCGCGGAGCACTACGAGATCGAAAACACCTTCTACAAGGATAAGGATATCCACATCCACTTCCCGGAAGGCGCGGTCCCCAAGGACGGCCCCTCCGCCGGTATCACCACTTGCACGGCGCTCATTTCGGCGCTGGGCAATATTCCTGTTCGGCACGATGTCGCCATGACCGGCGAGATTACCCTGCGGGGCCGGGTACTGGCCATCGGCGGCCTGCGGGAAAAGAGCATGGCAGCCTACAAAAACGGCATCAAGACCGTCATCATCCCGGCTGCTAATGAGCCGGACCTCGCTGAAATTGATGATGTCGTTAAAAAGGCCATTCACTTTGTGCCAGTCCGCACCATGGAAGAGGTGCTGGAGCAGGCGCTGGTACAGCTGCCTGGTGGGACCAAAAAGCGTGGCTATCACGCCGCGGCCACCGAGCACAAGGAAGCATCTTCGGCGGTGCTGTGCCGTTGAGTAAAAGAAAGGGAGGACGCCAACATGAACTTTCATCTGGTGAAATTTGAGATGAGCTGCGGCCTGGCCAACCAGCTGCCGCAAAGCACCCTGCCGGAGGTCGTTTTCGCGGGGCGCAGCAATGTGGGCAAGTCCTCCCTCATCAATAAGATCTTCAATCAAAAGCAGCTGGCACGCGTCAGTGCCACTCCCGGCAAAACTGCCACCATCAACTTTTTCCGCTGCGGTGATATTGCCCGCTTTGCGGATCTGCCCGGCTACGGCTATGCCAAGGTCAGCGATAGCGAGCGCCGCCGCTGGTCCGGCCTTATCGAGGGTTACTTTCATCAGGATCGGGATATCCGACTGGTCTTATCCCTTTTGGATATCCGTCATGCCCCCAGTGCTGATGACCTCACCATGCTGGATTTCCTCATTGATAGCGAACTGCCCTTCGCGGTGGTGCTTACCAAGACCGATAAGCTG
>CALERQ010000241.1 GCA_937907305.1 uncultured Clostridia bacterium
GCTCCTTCAGCCACAGCAGCGCCTCCGTGCCGGAATAGGCCCGCCGTACGGCATATCCGGCCCGCTCCAGCACCTCCTGCTCTAGATTGCCGATATTGACATCGTCATCCACGATCAAAATAGTTTGCATGAAAAATACCCCCCATAAATATTAATACGCAACGGACATGCCATTTTCCTGCTAAATTTCGAAAAAAATTTTTATTTTAGGCAAATTTTTATGAAATCGGCCGTTTTTTCGGGGCAGCGGCCGCCATGGTATCCATTGCAGTGGCCGGGCGATCTCCTGTCAAGCGATGGCTTCTCACGAAAAAAGCAGGCACCGCCACCTGCTCCTTTTCGTGGATTTTGTTCCGTGCGCGCTACGCGCGCGTACGCGTATATGCGTGCTGCGCGCGCGAGCACTTGACCAATCACTAACGGCCACGGTGCTTTTGCCGGCGTTTTTGCTGCTTTAGGGCAAAGCGCCGCACCTTTTCCGCTTCCCGCTGTTCCCGGCCGCACCGGGCGCGTTCGGTTTTGTGTTCCTCCCGCTGGGCGGCCAGCGTCTGCTGCGAACGGGTCCCGGCCCCGCTGCCCTGGACGAGCCTGCGGGCGGCCCGCTGCCGGCGCTTGGGGTTATCAGGGGTCTGCCTTTGGGGCACGGGCAATGCCGGGCTGAAGGAGAGCCGATGATGATTCCTAAGGAAAAACGCCCACACCTCATAATCCCTGGGCTCCGCGCCGAAGGTCACCTTGGCGGCCGAAAGTCTGCCATTTTCTATCCGCTCAAACACGCCCACCCAGAACGGTTCCTCGAAATAGACGGTCAGCCGGCTTTCGTTTCCCGGCTCCCAGCGAACCATCACGCTGGTCCCTTATTCGGTGATCTCCAGGCTGCCGCTGGAGCTTTCCACCGTGATGCTGCTTTCTCCCTCGCCGAAGATATACAGATCCCCCAGACGCTGGAAGGCAACGCCGGAGCGCAGGCTGCCGCTGCCGGAGGTATAGCCCAGCTGGGCACCGCCCCGCGGCAGAGAGAGGGTGACACCGCCGCTGCCGGTGATAATTGCCGCCTGTGTGGGCGCGGTGAGCGCCAGCCGGACGCTGCCGCTGCTGGTTTTGAGCTTGATCTCCTCCGCCGCGACCCCGGCCAAGCGCACCGAGCCGGAGGAGGCCGCGCACTGAAGCGACTGGGCCTGCACCCCCTCCGCCCGGATGGAACCGGCACTGCTGCTGAGATTGACCGTTTCGGCTTTGATCTGGCCCAGCTCTATGCTGCCGGAATGGGAGGAGATGAGGATGCTCTGCTGATCCAGCGATTCCGCCGTGATGGGGGCCGCGGTGCCGTGGATGGAAAGGGCGATGCCCCGGGGGACCTCGAGGGTCAGGCGCTTATCATCGGGGTCAACGGTAATCCTGGCCCCGGAGCCGCAGAAACGGATGCGTAATGTGCCGTTATCCAGCAGATAGTGCATAGCGCTTTCTCCGGAAAGCGTGCCGCTTTCGGAGACCTTCAGTTCAGCTTGTTCCGATTCGATGAGCTCCAGTTCGCCGGAACGCCAGTAGACCTCCACGGCCTGTATTTCCTCCGCCGCGTAGGTAAAGCTGCCGGTTTGGTAGCGTTCCGCCTCCGGGTAGGTTTCACCGACGAGGTGGTCCCTGCTGCCGGTGACGACACGGACGCCGCAGCCGGCAAGCAGCAGCACCAACAGAGAGATGAGGGGCAGTATCCTAAAAAGTTCGCTGTGTTTCATGGTTATTTTTCATCCTTTCGGTTTCTGATATTGAGCGCGGCGGCCGCGCAGCAGAGGGTCCCGGCCCCCAGCAGCGCCGCGATGAGCCACTGCTTTGTGACGGCAAAAATGGCACCTGCTATCAGCAGCAGTACTGACGCGGCCAGCAGCAGACGCACGGTGGTTTCTTTCATTTGGGTCATGACTCCTTTCCCTGGACGCAAAAACGCAGAGCAAACCTGGAATGGGATCAGGTTCGGCTCTGCGTCTGCGCGTCTGGCTTTATTCTGTATTTGATTTGACCGCCCCGCGTGGCGACCAAAAAGGTACGCTTACACTTGGGGCAAAAAAGCGGGAAGTTTTCCAGGATGGTATCCTCCCGGATCCGGGTGCGGGTTTTGCCCCGGCAGGCCGGGCACAGCACCCAGTGGATCTTTTCACACTCCATGGGGCAACCTCACTCCCCGTGATGCGCCACACTGGCGATCTCCTGCAGCTGGAAGCGGTATTCCTGGCGGACCTCCGGGTATTTTTCCCGGTCCACCCGGCTGAGGAACATCTCCAGCGGGCGGACCCACAGGCCGCCATCCCCGTACAGCTTGCGATAGATGACACAGGGAGCGCCGCTTTCCGAATCGTGCGCCAGGCCCTCCACCAGGTAATAATCGCCCTTAAAGTGGCGGTAAACTCTGCCGATCTGCAATTCCTGCATGGTGTTATCCTCCTTTTACTCCGTTTGGCCGGTTTTCACCAGCAGCATCATGGCCTGGAACTCGATGGAAAGCATTTCGCCCAACTTTTCCACCGAGAAATGGCACACCCGGGTGGCGCACAGGGCCCCCACGCCAAAGGTGTAGATCCAGACATTTTCGAACAGGCGCCGGGCATCCGCTTCGCTGAGGTCATAGTCCCGGCGGATGGTCTCCACGCAGATGGTGGCTGTTTCGCCCAATTCGCCGAAGACATCATCGAAGCTAACCGCGCTGCGGTTTTCCCGCATGAAAAGGAGCTGGTACAGCTTGGGCTCCTGCGCCCCGAAAAGGACCATCTGCATGCCCACCTGCTTAAAGAGGGGCATATCCGGCAGGGTGCGCTCGGCGTAGCTTTCGAAACGGCGCATGGCGGCGGCCCGTACCGCCTCCTGCAGCTCCTCCATATTGCGAAAAACCGTAAAGATGGGCCGGGCCGAGCTGCCCAGCGCCTCCCCCAGCTCCCGGGCGGTCAACGCTTCCACACCCTTTTGGGAGACCAGCTCCAGGGCGGCGGCCACGATCTCTTCCTTTGTGAATTTCGGTTTGGGGGGCATGAGGCACCTCCTTTGGGGAACTGATGTTTCAAATCGTATGTTTTGCAACGCATGTTTTATTATAGATGACCCCTGAGTATTTGTCAAGCATATTTTGCGGATATTTGATATTCCACACAGGGGTTATATTGACTTTTTCGATGTAAAGCACTAAAATAACAGGGAGCAGCAAGCCGGCCGCAAGGTACGGCTTGTTTTATGGAAACGGAGAAATGAAATGAAACATCAAAAAAGCACGCGGAGCTTTGCCAGCCGATGGGGCTTCATTTTGGCCTCGGTCGGTTCGGCGGTGGGGATGGCGAATGTATGGGGCTTCCCCAATAAACTGGGCAGCAATGGCGGCGGGGCCTTCCTGCTGATCTACCTGCTGTTTGTCTTTATTTTCAGCTATGTCGGCCTTCCGGCGGAATTCGCCATGGGGCGGCGGGCGGCCACCGGCACCCTGGGGGCCTACCACAATGCCTGGGCCACCCGCGGAGAAGCCGCCGGCAAGGTGGGCGGTGTGCTGGGCTGGCTGCCGCTGGCAGGCTCCCTGTGCATCGCCATCGGGTATGCCGTTATTGTTACCTATGTGCTGAAGGCGCTGGTGGATTCCGTGACCGGCACCCTGATGACCACCGATACCGCCGCCTGGTTTGCCTCCTTTTCGGCACAGCCCTATTCGGTGGTGCCTTATCACATCATTGTGGTGGTGGGCACCCTGCTTACGCTGTTGCTGGGGGCCCACAGCAT
Source organism: uncultured Clostridia bacterium (assembly GCA_937907305.1). Taxonomy (GTDB): domain Bacteria; phylum Bacillota; class Clostridia; order Oscillospirales; family Ruminococcaceae; genus Angelakisella. Next base: position 3,754 of record CALERQ010000241.1, read on the forward strand.
AGAAAAGACCAACAAGATCATGATGCCGCTGTTTTTTGTGATTTTCCTGGTGCTGGCGGTGCGGGTGTTTTTCCTGCCCGGCGCCGCGGAGGGATACCGGTTTATGTTTACCCCGCGGTGGGAGGCGCTGACGGACCCCATGATCTGGATATGGGCCATGGGACAGGCGTTTTTCTCGCTTTCGGTCACCGGCAGCGGCATGATCGTCTACGGGGCCTATCTCTCTCCGCAGGAGGATGTGGTGGGGGTGGCGCAGCACACCGCCCTGTTTGATACCATCGCCGCGGTGGTGGCCGCGCTGGTCATCATTCCGGCCTGCTTTTCCTACGGACTGGATGTGGGCGCGGGGCCCAGCCTGCTGTTTGTCACGCTGCCCACCATTTTGCAGGATATTCCCCTGGGCCAGCTGTTTGCCATTATCCTGTATATCGCCATGATCTTTGCCGGAGTCAGCTCGCTGCAAAACATGTTCGAGGCTGTGGCGGAATCGCTCCAGCACCGGTTCCCCCGGCTGAGCCGCACCGCTACCCTTATCATCCTGGGTGTACTGTGCCTTGGCTTCGGCATCGGCATGGAGACCATCTCCCAATGGGGACCGTGGATGGACCTTGTTTCCATCTATATCATCCCCATCGGCGCCACGCTGGGCGCTGTTTCCTGGTTCTATGTGATGAAAAAGGACGAGCTGCTTTCGGCCATCAATACCGGCAGCAGAAAGCCCCGCGGCCGCCTGTGGTATGGCATCGGCCGGTACCTCTATGTGCCGCTGGCTGTTATCCTGTGCTGCGTTGCCCTGTTTATGAAGGTCGCTTTCTGAGCACATAAAAAACTGCCCCCGCCAAAAAACGGCTGGGGGCAATTCTTTGCGCAAAAAAGGGAGGTCCCCACACACCGGGGATCTCCCTTTATGTATGTATTGCGGCTTACAGCACTACCCGCAGTACAAAGCGGTCATCCGCCACCGAGAACTGGCAGTTGCCGTGCAGCTTTTCCGCCACATAGCGGATACTCTGGCTGCCAAAGCCGTGGCCTTCTTCCTTGGCCACCGGCAGGCCGTCCCGCAGCTCCGGGGCTTCGGCAAAGGTATTTTTGATGGAAATGAGCAGCTTGTTTTCCTTCATGCGCAGGTCCAGCTCGATATAGCGCTTTTCCGGCGGCAGCTTTTTGACCGCGTGGATGGCGTTTTCCAGCGCATTGGAGAGGATGGCGGTCAGATCCACCTCGGAATAGGGCAGCTCCTCCGGTATCTGCACCGAGTATTTGAACTCAATGCCGCCGGCTTTGATCTTTTCCTCGTAGGAGGAGAGGATCAGGTTGACCACCTCATTTTTGCTGTAACACTGGGTGGCGGTATTATCGGTGGCGGTGATGACCTCGCGGATGAACTCCTGCGCCTTTTCGGTCTCGCCGTTTTCGATGTAGCCGGAAATATTGGTGAGGAAGTGGCGCATATCGTGCCGCAGGATGGAAACCTCATATTTGGAGCGTTTGATCGCCTCGATCTCCTTTTCGGACTGGGCGCGCTTCATTTCCATCAGCTGGTTGCGCAGCTCGGCTTCCCGTTTTTCCTCATACTGCTTAAAGTACATGAACAGGAACAGGATATAGGCAATGCACAGCACAAAGCCCAAAAATTCCGTTACGACCTCCCGGCCGGAATACAGCAGCGCGGTGTATACGCCGGTGATGTAATCGAACACATAGTAGACCAGGGGCATCAGGCCCAGGATGAGGATGGAACGGGTGGGCTTTTGCAGCAGCTGCGCGGCGGCATCGGAGACAAACCGTATGAGGATGACAAAGGTGATGACCGTGACGGCGGTGCGTACCGCGTAGTAAATCCACATCTGGGGCATGGCGGCATAGGCCACCAGGCCCACCCACTTGCTGATTTGGCAGCAGAGATATGCCGTGAGCACCGAGAGGGCGGAAAGCGCCGGTTTGTACTTATAGTAGCGGGAAAGGAACAGCACCAACGGCAGATGAATAATGAGGGGATAGATTTTTTCGGTGCCCTCGGTGCCCAGGCCCAGGTAAGCAGCGATATAGATGATTCCCACCGCGCCGGAAAAAATGAGCAGGGTAAAGACATTGCGGCGGTTCATGCGAACGCCCAGGAAGGCTGCAGATATGTAAACGCCAAACAGAAGAGTAGTAGCGTTATGCAGCACAGCCAATATGCTTTCCAGCATGGGGGTCCCTTCTTTCTTTATTCCTCTTGGAACATATGCGCGAAATAAGCCTCCTGAAAGGCTTTGCCGTAGCCCCTCGCGATGGGAATGCTGCGGCCGGATTTGGTAAAGATCTCGTTATTATTAAAGTGATCGACATTGGGCAGGTACACCAGGTAACTGCGGTGGCACTTGAAGAACCCACTGCTGACGGTCAGGCGTTCCTCAAAAGAGCGCAGCGGTTCGGAGGTTTCCACCACCTTATCTCCGCGCAGATAGAATACCACCCGTTTATTCTGGGCTTCGGCGTATTCGATATCGTGGAAATAGAGCTTCTGGAAACCGAAGGAGGTCTTCAGCACCATATTTTTCGGCTCCGCCTCAAAGAGGTGGCTGCAATCCTCCAGGGCCCGCCGCAGCCGCTCGTAGGTAACGGGCTTGAGCAGGTAATCCTGTGCCCTTACTTCGTAGGATTCCAGGGCAAATTCCGGAGAGGAGGTTAAAAAGATGATCTTTACCGCGGTATCCTGCGCGCGCAGCTCCCGCGCGGTATCCATACCGTTCAGCAGCGGCATCACAATATCCAGCAGGATGATATCCATGCGGAAGGTCGCGTTTTTGGAGATGAGCTCGTCCCCGTTATCAAAGGGATACAGCTCGGTGGGGATCCCGCTGTGATCCGACCAAATGCGGATCATCTGCATCAAGCGCTGCCGGAATTCCTTGTCATCATCACATACGCCAATGCGCAGCATGCCCCTCACCTCCTCTTGTCGTTAGTCTTATTCTATTTTATCCATGTCGATTTTGCAACTATATTGCACTGCATTTCACACCAATTTTTTCGCATTTCGCACTTGAGCCATTTCCACTTGCTTTCCCATGCTACAATGAGGACAATTTAATAGTGTACTCTTGTCGCAATTATCCTTTTGTACCCAATCAACATGGAGGAACTACCCTTGAAAAAAAGAATACTGAGTTCTTTGCTGGCGCTTTTTTTGGTGCTGGCTTTTGGTGCGTGCGGAGAAGATATCTCCACGCCCGAACCCAACGCCGAGGCCGGCACCTGGGCTATCTACTGGTACCTGTGCGGCAGCGACCTGGAATCGAACGGCGGCTTTGCCACCAGCGACCTGATGGAAATGATGGAGGTGGCCCTGCCCGAGAACATCCGGGTCGTCATCCAGACCGGCGGGGCCAAGACCTGGCAGAACAATGTGGTCGACGCTGATATCCTGCAGCGCTATGTGTACGACAGCAAGGGACTTACCCTGGTGGATGAGCTGCCCCCCGCCAGCATGGGCGATGCTGCCACGCTGACAGACTTCCTGCGCTACTGCAAACAGAATTACCCGGCTGAAAAGACCGCTGTTCTCTTTTGGAACCACGGGGGCGGCTCGGTAAGCGGCGCGGCCTTTGATGAACGCTACGGCTATGATTCCCTGACCCTGGATGAGATGCAGACTGCCTTTGGCCGGGTGTGGGAAGCCGATGAAAATGATCCGCCCCTGGAGTTGGTGGGCTTTGATACCTGCCTGATGGCCACGGTGGATGTGGTGGGTACTTTTACCGGTACCGCGCACTACCTGGTTGCCTCCGAGGAGGTGGAACCCGCCAACGGCTGGGACTATACCGGCTGGCTGGGCGCCCTGGCTGCCGATCCCGCCATGGACGGTGCCGCGCTGGGCGAGGTCATCTGCGATGCCTACTACGCCGGCTGCCAGGCGGTGGGCACCCACAGCAACGCTACCCTCTCCCTGACCGATCTGACCCGCACCGGCCCGCTGCTGGAGGCCTATGAGGCCTACGGCGCCGAGGCACTGGCTGCCGCCTGCGAGGACCCTGGGTTCTTTTCCCGGTTTGCCCGCATTGCGGCGCAGAGCGAAAACTACGGCGGCAATACCCGTGAGCAGGGCTACACCAACATGGTGGACCTGGGCCACATGGCCCGGCAGAGCACCGGTCTGCTGCAAACCGCCGGAGATGTGCTGAAGGCCCTGGAGGACTGCGTGCTGTATCGGGTCAGCGGCCCCTACCGCACCGAATCCACCGGCCTTTCCTGCTACTATTCCTACAATGGCGACCTGAATGACCTGTACGGCTATGCCAGCGTAGGCACCGGAGAGGCATTCAAGTACTTCTACTCCTACGAGCTGACCGGCCAGCTGGATGATGCCGGGATGGAGTATATCTCCGGCCTGAACTACGAGGAGCTGCCGCAGATACAGAGCCTGGCCACCATGGGCTGGGACGGTATGCCGCTGCAGGTGGATGAGAACGGTGTTTCCTATCTCACCTTGGGGCCGGAAGCCGACAGCATCCTGGCCGGTATTGGCTTTTCGCTGTACTACTTCGATGAAGAAAACGATATCATGCTGCTTTTGGGCACCGATAACGACATGAACGCCGACTGGGAAAACGGTGTCTTCTCCGATAACTTCCGCGGTGTATGGGGCGGTATTGATGGGCATATGGTATACATGGAACTGAGCTTTGAGGGGGAGGATTATAACCTCTACTCCGTGCCGGTACTGCTGAACGGCGAGCCCTACAACCTGCAGATTGCCTATGACTTTACCACCGAGGAGTGGAGCATTCTGGGGGCCCGTCAGGGCATTGGCGAGGCCGGTATGTCCGATAAGGAGCTGCGCCTGCTGCAGCCCGGCGATACCCTCACCACTATCTGGTATCTCTCCTCCTATTCCGGAGAGGACGGCCTGGAGGCCTATGCCGTGGAGGAGCTGACTGTGACCGAGGATACCGCCTTTGCCGAAATGGAGCTGCCGGATGGCCGCTACGGCATGGTATTTGAGATGCGCGACGCCATGGATAATTACGCCTATTCCGATAGCGTATTCTTC
>CALERQ010000242.1 GCA_937907305.1 uncultured Clostridia bacterium
TGGCGCCGGTGGCGGGGTTCTTCTGGTCATCGGTCTTGGGGGTGTCCTCGGTGCGGTCGATGATGATGACGGTGGGATTCTCATTGATGGGCTCATTGACTACATCCGTAAAGCCATCACCGAATTTAGCTTCCATGCCTTCCTTGCTGGTTCCCCAATTATTGCCGGTCATGCTAACCGTTACGGTATCCGGACGAGTGGTCGCTTTAATAATCTCACCGTCAGCCTTACCGCTGTTGGTGGAGGTGTTCTTGCTGATGGTGATGGTAGTACCCTCACCAACATTATTGAAACGAATGATGCAGTCGCCGACATTCTTAAAGGTATTGCCGGTGATGACAACATTGCCGTGGTCGCAAGTGCTCTTATCCTGAATAGCAATAGCGTTGTGACCGGTCGTATCAAAGGTGCTGTTCTTTACGGTAACATTTTTAATGTTGCCTGTGTAAACACCCTGGTAGCAGCTATTAAACTTACAGTTATCAACGGTCAGATCGGTCATATTGCCATTGTTGTTTTCATTGTAGTAGCGGATGGCCTGGTTGCCACTGGCGGTATTGTTGATATCGAAGGTGCAGTTTTTGAAGGTGACACCTTTGATGGTAGTTTCCGCATTAGAGGTGTTAATATCGCTTATTGCGGTAAAGGTGATGCCATCAAAGGTGATATTGCTCACTGTTTGGGCAAGGTGGTAACTGCCTGGAGTGCTGGGAATCTCTTTATCAAGAACATAGTCATGGGCAGGTGTTCCGGTCGTTCCGTGTATATGACCGGAAGTCATTTTAACACCGGCAACGCTAACCGCAGCATTGGAAGCGGCTTTCAATGTTACACCCGAGATAGTTCTGTGGTAAAAATGAACTAAATTAGGATCCAAATCGCTGACAGCGCTTACCGCAGACTCTACACGAGTCCAGCCTGTTTCCTGCGACCACTGACCATTATACCATGTGGTATTGCTGCCCTCGTACTTGGTGGCACGGCCCAGCTCCAGCTGGCCGTAGGTGCCGGCGGAGAGAATGATGGTAGTATTATCGATGGAGCCGTATTTGCCATCAAGGACATCCTGCACATTGGCGGGAGTTACATTCTGCCAAACGCCATTTACACAGGTGGGGTCGCCTTCTTCCGCCATAGCGGTGACGGGCAGCATGACGGCCAGCATGAGGAATGCCAGCACGACGCTTAAAAACTTTTTCATTTTGCATTGACCTCTCTTCTTTTTTATTTTTCCCACGGGCGGGGTTGTGTTTGCGGGGCAAACACAAAATATCCCCCCAGGGGGATATAAGAACAGGATAAGGCTACCACTTTTGGGCTGGGGATGTCAACCTATTTGAGAATTTTTGGGGAGGTGCACAATTTCTCCCATCTAAATTTGTGCAGGGTTTTCCTCCAGCAGGGCCTGCAGGGACTGCCGCAGGGCAAGGTAGCGCTGCCGCCAGTCCTCCCCGGCGGTGGGGGCAGTATACTCTACCCCAAACCAGCGGCAAACCCCGCGGCACAGGGCTTCCGCGATCTCGCCCTGATTTTCCACCAGCCACCGGGCATCGGCCCCATTATCGTGGAAAGCAAGTTCCGGGTAGACCGAAAGCATGGGGGTGCTGTTGATCTCGTAGAAGGTGGTATTCTGGCGGACGCCGCGGCTGGCAGCCGCCGGGTAAATGGCCATGAGCTCCTCGTAGGTCATCTGGCAGGCGCGCCAGCTGATGCCGCCGGGCTGGCCATAGGCCAGGACCTCCGGGCCGCGGGCGGAGCCCTCCCTGGGGGTGGCGGAGCTGGCATTGGTGTGGATGGGGAGGTAGTAATCGGCCTGCCAGGAAATGGCTTCCGCCACACGGACACGCACGGTGGCCTCGGGCGGGGCCATTTTGACCGAAAAGCCGCAGCGGGTAAGGGCCGCGGCGGTTTTTTGCGCGATGGAGGTGGTGACATCGTGCTCGAAGAGGGTGGGGTAGCCGAAGTAGGGGCCGTGGGGAGCGGGACGGCGCTCCGGGGAGAGGTAGATTTTTTTCATGGGGGGATCTCCTTTCGTGGGGTGTAAGATATTTTATGCCGGAGGGGGGCCGGGGGCGAAAGACCCCTCCACTAATACGGCAAAAACGGCCCTTCTTTGCAGGTGAAGGGTTAATAATTCACTTTTTTTCACGGAAAATTTACGATTGCGGGAAAATATGGGTGAGATTTAACTAAATATCGGGCGATATTTACAGCAAAATGGCAGCAAAAAGGAGCCCCCGAAGGGGCTCCCGAAAGAGGGGGATGTGTTATTTTTTGCGGAGGAGGGCAACAGCACCAAGAGCGGAGACGGCCATGAGGGCCACGGCCGCGGCGACCATATCGTTGGCGCCGGTGGCGGGGTTCTTCTGGTCATCGGTCTTGGGGGTGTCCTCAGTGGGACGGTCGATGATGATGACGGTGCCGGTATTGCCGCCGGGAACGACATTGTTCTCCACTATGGTTTTGACAACTTCGCTCATACCGTATTTTGTGCTGCCCTTTACGCCTTGGGTAATGTCAACGGTCTTGGCAACGGTGTTGTCCCTGGTGATGGTAAGGGTCAGGTTATCATTGGTGAAGGATTTATTGTTGGCAGTCGCATCATCATAGATGAGGTAGCCGGTGCCATTGATGGTGTTGCCGGAAATAGTGATCTCGGGTTTCGCACATTGCAGCAGACCCTCGTGCAAAGTAATAGCATTGCCGCCGGTGAGATTCATCATGTTGTTTTCGACCTTGGCGGAAGCAAGTTTGGTCAACTGGATGCAGGAGCGGCCGGTATCGGTGACGGAAATGGTGTTGCCCTCGATAACAGCGTTTACATTTGCATGGTCAATGTTAATGCCACGGGCGTATCCTCTGATATTGTTATTCTTAATATTCAAGGTGTTGCCGCCTTTGCACTGGGCAAAGATGGAGTAAGCATTGATGTCACCAGAGTAATTAGTGCCATCGAACACATTATCGTGGATGTTGTAGGTCATTCCGGTATTCACAAAGTCATCATAGACATACAGGCGGCCATTGAACTTGCAGTTCTTGATCTCCATTTCGCCGGTGGCGGTTTTGGTGCTTCCTTCAGTGGCGTTCGCAGCAGAGGCTCCTACGGTAGTGCTGTTGGTAGTCGCAAACTCGATGTTATCGATGGTCAGCTTGCCAGAAATGGTATACATGCCGTCATAGCCACCGGCAACATACGCCTGCACATTACCATCCGTCAGCTTGGCTTTGCTGCCATCGGCATTATTCACGCCAATGATGCTATAACTGGTGCGGAAAATCTGGTGGTTGCCGCCAACGGTGCAGTCCATTTGGTTGCCGTCAGACTGGAGAGAGGTAAAGCCCGCCAGTGTGCCGTGGATATAATATTTAACCTCGGTCACTGAACCGGAAATGTCTTTGTATTTGTATAGCGGGGCGGTATTATCGGTAACATCCAAATAAGGGGTTCCGCCTTCACGGTCTTTCCAAGTCACACCGAACAGGGCCATATAGGCTTCATTGGCGGCCTTGCAGGTAGTGTATTGCTTATTTTCATACATAGCTTTTGCGGTGGCGATAGCCTCATCGGAAACTTTGCTGCCGTAGGTCAGCTCTATGGTAACATAATCCGTTTCACTGGCCATAGCGGTGACGGGCAGCATGACGGCCAGCATGAGGAATGCCAGCACGACGCTTAAAAACTTTTTCATTTTGTATTGACCTCTCTTCTTTTTATTTTTCCCACGGGCGGGGTTGTGTTTGCGGGGCAAACACAAAAATATCCCCATGGGGATATAAGAACAGGATAAGGTTACCACTTTTGGGCAGGGCGTGTCAACCCATTTGAGAATTTTTGGCGATTCGCACAAAATGCGGAGGCGAATTTATGCAAAAAGGCCCCCGGCAGCAAGCTACCGGGGGATTCCGCGCTTATTTTACATTTTAGCCAGAGAAACAGCGATGCGGGCCGCGCAGCGGGCATTATTGAGCGCCAGTTGAACATTGGAGGCGAAGGACTCGCCGCCGGTCATATCCTTGATGTGGGCCAGCAGGAAGGGGGTGATCTCCTTGCCGTGGATATGCTGGGCATCGGCCAGCTCCAGGGCCTTGGTGATGATGCCCTCCATGTAATCGAAATCCATGGCGTATTCATCCGGGATGGGATTGCCGATGAGGACGCCGCCGGGCATTTCCAGCTCCAGCTTGGTCTTGATGATACGAGCGATCTCCTCCTCATTCTGGGCGGCGTAATCGACCTTAAAGCCGCTCTTTTTGCAGAAGAAGGCGGGGAAATCCTCGGTGCCATTGCCGATGACGGGGACGCCCATGGTCTCGAGGTACTCCAGGGTACGGCCGATATCGAGGATCTGCTTGGCGCCGGCGCAGATAACGGCGACGGGGGTGCGGGCCAGCTCCTGCAGGTCGGCGGAGACATCCATGGTGACCTCACCGTGGCGATGAACGCCGCCGATGCCACCGGTGGCGAACACATGGATGCCGGCCAGCGCCGCGCACATCATGGTGGAGGCAACGGTGGTGGCGCCGGTCTTGCCGGTGGCGAGGTAGGTGGCGAAATCGCGGCGGGAGACCTTACCGACATTTTCGCCGCGGCACATCAGCTCCAGTTCCTCCGGGGAGAGGCCGACTTTGATCTTGCCGCCGATGAGCGCCATAGTGGCGGGATGGGCGCCGCAGGCCCGGATCTCTTTTTCCACCTCCGCGGCAAAGGAGAGGTTTTCCGGATAAGGCATACCGTGGCTGAGGATGGTGCTTTCCAGGGCAACAACGGGCTCGCCGTTTTTGATGGCTTCCCGCAGCTCGGGGGTGATATCAAGGTATTTTTCGAGATTCATGTCAGATGTTCCTCCTGTAATTAAAGTATTCTGTAATACGGGTTTCAAAAGGTTCATCGACTGGGGCGGACGCTCCATCGTTGAAAGCTTATTATACCCATTCCCACGGCGGAATGCAAGGGGTTTGGGTGTGAAATTTGTGTGAAAGGCAGCACAGGGGCAGATAGCATGGATGTAAAAGCTTTTTGACGCGAAGCACCACCGATGGAAAAGGCTTTTGGATTGATAACCGGGCAAAATGCTGGTAAACTGAAAGCATCAAAAGGAGGTGCGAAAATGAGCATCGGAGAAAAAATTAGAAAGGCCAGAGAGGAAAACGGCATCACACAGGCGGAGGCCGCGGAGCGGCTGCTGGTTTCCCGGCAGACGATCTCTAACTGGGAAAATGAGCGATCGCTGCCGGATATCCTGAGTGTGATGCGGATGAGCGAACTATACCATGTGAGCCTGGACGAGCTGCTGAAAGGAGACAGAGCCATGATGAACAAAATAGAAAAGGACATGAAAATAAGCAAAACCGAGAAGAAAATCATGAAATTCGCGGGGGTATCGATCCTGCTGGGGCTGATCGTATTTGCGCTGAGCCAGGCTTTTGCGGGAAGTCCCATTGTGGATTTTTTGGAGGGGGCGACCCCGTGGGTGCTGCTGGGACTGACCTATCTGTTCTGGCTGCTCTCGCTGGATAAGCAGCGTGACTGAACCGCAATTTATATAATAAGGGCTTCATCCGTGACGGGTGGGGCCTTTTTATTTCTGCCAACCGGGCGCTGGTAAGAGGCAACGGGGCGCAGCCCCTTTCGGCGGAGCCGAAAGGGGCTGCGCCCCGAACCAGCGCCCGGCAGAAACCTGCGGGAAATGTGATATTGACACCCGGCCCGGGGGATCCTATTATAATAAGGTATACCAAGTGACGGGAGAGTGGAGATCCTATGTTATCCTCTGCGGCCGGGCTGCTGGCCGATCGATCTTTTTTGAGCGTGTTCTGCGCCGCCATGCTGACCATCGGGATCGGCTGGGGGCTGCGGAAGAAAAATATCCTGAAGGCGGAAAGCCGGCCGGTACTGAATGCCCTGCTGCTGAAGCTAACGGTGCCGTGCCTGGCCTTTGATGCCTTTATGACCGACTTTGCCCGCGGGGAGCTGCGGCGCAATGTGCAGATCCTGCTGATCTCCTTTGCGCTGTATCTTTCGATGATCGCGCTGTCGCAGCTTATTTTTATTAAATACGGCCGGCGGAAGGCCAACCTATATGGCATCTGCTTTGCCATAGGGCAGCAGACGCTGTACGCCATGCCCATTCTGCGGGCCATTTACCGGGAGGACCCGGCGGAATCGATGCTTTCCGCCAGCATGGTGGCCATTGCTTTCCGGGTGATGCTATACCTCTATGCCTTTTATTCCATCAGTGGGGCGGCGGTGACCGGCGGCAGCCTGAAGCAAAATCTGAAAAAAGCGTTCCTAACGCCGGTAATGCTGGCCATGTTCGCGGGATTCTTCATCTGGCTGACACAGGGTCTGCTCCCCTGCCCCGGCGGCATTCCGCTGCTGCGGCTGGACCTGCGGTTCCCGGCGCTGTACGCGGTGGTGCCGCAGATGGCTACCCTGGTGAACCCCCTGGCAATGCTGCTGATCGGCTCGACACTGGGAGAATCCCGGCTGGGCGACGCGCTGCGGGACGGCAAAGCATGGTTTATCTCCTTTTTGCGGATGTTTATAGCCCCGCTGTATACGCTGGCGGTACTGTGTCTATGCCAGCGGCTAGGGTGGATCCACTTTACCGAGGTGACACTGATGACGGTGGTGATGTGCTTTGCTGCGCCGCTTTCCGCGGTGCTGTGTACCTTTTTCATCACCTACCGGGAAGAGGCGGATATGGCCGCGCGGGTTTGTCTGCTTTCCACGCTGTTCTGTGTTCTATCCACGCCGCTTTTCTACTGCCTGGTAAAGACCGTCGTGGCCAGCGGAGCGTTTCCTATAAAATAGGTTGGAAAGCGCTCAAAAGCCATTCAAACGGAGGGCGCAACGGAAAGTTGCTAAAAATCCATGAGGGGTTGGTCGACAGCGCCCCCATACCATGATACTCTTGCGGTACGAAACATGAAAGGCGGATGCTGAAATGACACTGGGCGAACGAATAGCATATTACAGGGGGAAGCTGGGGCTTTCCCAAGGGGAGCTGGCGGAGCAGCTGGGTGTGAGCCGGCAGGCCGTAAGCAAGTGGGAAACCGATGCCGGACTGCCGGATCTGGAACGGCTGATCGCGCTTTCCCGGCTGTACCATATCACATTGGATGAGCTGGTAAAGGGTGAGACCCCGGAGGAAACAGTGGAAGCTCCGAAGGAGGTACCGGTGGATACGGTCATCGCAAAGCCAACGGCCCCCAACGGGCAGAAAACCATTGGGTATATCCTGCTGGGGGTGGGGCTGCTGTGCGCGGCGCTGGCACTGGTGCTTAATTTGGCGCTGCTGATCCCGGCGGCATACTTCCTGATCTGCTCGGTGCTGTGCCTGACGCTGCGGCGGTATGCCGGGCGGATCATAATAGGCGGAACGCTGTTTGCGGTGCTGCTGCCCGCACCGCATTGGATTGGCGGTATAAGCCTGGGGAGCGTGATCAACCCTGAAGTTTACCAGCAGCTGGAGCATTTCAGAATTGGATTGTTGATCTCCTGGGCATTGTGGGCGGTACTCATCCTGTATGTGGTGCTGGCCCTGCGGCAAACCCGCTGGCAGAAATACACCCTGCTGGCGCTGGGATGGACGGCGGTGCTGGGGCTGCACGGCTGGCTGGCCCCGCTGTGGCGGGTGCTGGGCGGTGCCGAAGCCACCAGCTGGTATTACCCGGTGGTCTCCGGTTTTATCAATCTGCTGGCGGTGGCAATGGTGCTGCTGACGGTCCGGGCGATTTGCCGGGCCCGGCGGGAGAAAAAGAACGCGTAATCACAAAAAATGAAAAGAGCCGTTCCCAAAAGGAGCGGCTCTTTGGCTTATTTTAGGGTGGAGCTGTTATTGAGGACGCCGGTACTATACAGGAACAGTACATCGCAATTGGTGAAATCAACAAAGCTGCCCAGCCGGTTGGAGGCGAGATACCGGATATCCACCAGTGTAACGGAGGAGTAGCCCTCCACCAGCAGCGGCGCGATGCTGCTGCCAAAGGAATCCCGGAAGATCACCAGCCGGCGGCCGGAGGTGTTCTGCGGATTTTCGATGCGCAGAAGTGAAACGGACCCGGAAAGGAACATCTCATACGGATCACGGCCCGCGGCCTTTTCCGCATCGTAGATGCCGCCCTCGGTATCGGTTTCGTAATTATAGACCGTGGCGGTATCGATGGCACCGCCGGTGAGATAGTTCATCTCCTCCGGAGCGATGGGCAGCGCGGCCTGGCCATAGTAAACCCCGTAGAAGGGCTTTTCCAGCGTTTTTCTGGTGTAGCTGCCGGTAAGCTCCACGCCCATACCGGTTGCCAATCTTCCGGCTACATCCAGGATCTTTTCCTGCCGCCAGTGGGCATCGGTGCGGTAATAATCCTCCAGCTCCAGCAGGTCGAAAATATCGATATACTGCATATAGTCGGTGCGGCTTTGCAATTCTTCGGCAAACTGCTCGTAATCGATGGAGGGATAACCGTTGGGCGCGGCCATAAAGTAGTTTTTATCCGGGATGAGGGACAGATACACCTGGCTGCCGGCGTCCTTCAGGTAGGTTTCGTAGAGATACCGAAA
>CALERQ010000243.1 GCA_937907305.1 uncultured Clostridia bacterium
CCCTGCCCCCTCCCCCGCTATCGGGGGAGGGGATGTCTATCCCAATCTCTGCTTGTCCTCTCTTTCGTCTCGGCAGCTGCTTTCTGCCCTTTCCTCGGCAAATCTTCCCTCTGTGGCCTCATCGCAGGTGGTCTTTCCACGCTGGAACGCAATATCCTTTTCCCCAAAAAATAAAAGGGTGCGGCAGCCCATGGCTCTCCGCACCTTTTCTTCTCTGTCTCTCCCGGCAGATATCACTCCGCGAAACCAGTCTCCACCAGCTTCACCAGGGCGTCCACCGCTTCCTGCTCATCAGCGCCATCAGCGATGATCTTAATGGTCGTGCCGCCTACGATGCCCAGAGAAAGGACACCCAGCAGGCTCTTGGCGTTTACCCTGCGCTCTTCCTTCTCCACCCAAACGGAAGCCTTGTACTCATTGGCCTTCTGGATGAAAAAAGTAGCGGGCCGCGCGTGCAGACCAACATGATTCTGAACGGATACTTCTTTTGCGTACATATCGACATCTCCTCTTCGCCTAAAAGAAATGGGGTTCCTTATTTCTCCATTAACATTATAGCAAAGTCCGCCGGTTCTTTCAATTACAAACCGCCCTCAACTTTTCAATTTGCTATTTTTCTGACGAACCGCTAATATCCGTCGGTTTTCGGGGGGCGCATTTGTGCACAATTCCTATAATTTTTCGTCACTTTCTATCCGTTTCGCCATCCATTTGGGCCTCATTGGAATCGTTTCCGCCCTCTGTCTCCAGCCCCGCCTTCATCTGGGCCACCAGCCAGCGGTCCTTTTGGCTCAGCTCGGCCTTTTCCAGCAGGTCGGGACGCTTTATCAGCGTGTTGCGCAGCGACATCTCATGCCGCCACTTAGCTATTTTGCCGTGGTCGCCGCTCAGCAGGATATCCGGGATCCTTCTCCCGTTCCATTCCACCGGGTGGGTGTATTGGGGGTATTCCAGCAGCCCGTTCCAGTGGCTTTCCTCGGTAAAGCACCCCTCACTGGGCAGCACGCCCTCTACCATCCGGCCAATACAATCCACCAGCACCAACGCCCCCAGCTCACCGCCGGTCAGCACATAGTCCCCTATGGAAAGCTCCTCATCCACGATCTCATCCAGCACCCGCTGGTCCACGCCCTCATAGTGGCCGCACAGCAGGAAGAGGTTTTCCTTCTCCTTCAGCTCTCTGGCGTGGGCCTGGGTCAGTACCTTGCCCTGCGGCGAAAGATAGATGACATACGGCTTCTGCCCTATCTGCTCGCTCACGGCCTTCCAGCAGTCATGGATGGGCTGACAGGTCATCAGCATCCCCATCCCGCCGCCATGCAGCCGCAAATCGGTACGGCGGTGCTTATCGGTGGTGTAGTCCCGTATCTGGTGGCAGTGCACCTCCAGCCTGCCGGCTTTTATGCCCCGCCCTATGATGCTGCTGTTCACCACCGTTTCGCACATTTCCGGGAACAGCGTCGCGATGTCAAACCTCATAGTCGTCCTCCGTCACATCGTCAAAAAGCCCTGCCAGCGGCCGGATCTCGATCACGCCCTCTTCCGGGGCCAGCCGCAGCACCACCTGTGGAATATCCGGTGCCAGCCGCACCTTGCCATCGGCAAAGCGGATATGGTACACCCGGTTCGCGCCCGTTTCGGTGATATCGCACAGCTTGCCATATCCCTTCCCGGTATCGGCATCCTTCACCTCACAGCCCAGCAGGTCCTGCAGGAAGTATTGCCCCTTTTCCAGGGGAATATCCTCCCGCCGCGCATACAGCACCTTCTGCCGCAGCGCGCTGCCCGCCTCCGGGGTTTCCACGCCGGCCAGCGTCAGCAGCACCATATTCTTGTGCACCCGTGCGCCCTTTACCGTCAGCGGGGTCCTGCCGCCATCCAGGTACAGCGTTTTCAGGGCGATCATCTCCTCGGGGCTGTCCATCCACACCTCGGCCTTCACCTCGCCGCGCACCCCATGGGTGGAAACGATCTTCCCACATTCCAAAAATTCCTTCATCGGGCTCTCCTTTTCCGTGTAAAAAACAGTAGGGGAGGCACATCTCGTCCTCCCCCGCAGTTTTGTTCAGTCAATCTCGACCGTCGCGCGGCCGCCGGACTTATTGGTACCGGCACGCACTATGGTACGGATTGCCTTGGCAATCCGCCCCTGCTTGCCGATGACACGCCCCATATCCTCCGCACCTACATGCAGGTGATAAACGACATTGCCCTCTTCGTCCGCCGGGTCAGCGGTAACACTGACTGCTTCTTTGTCATCCACCAGGCCTCTGGCGATGGTTGCAATCAATTCTTCCATTTGTTGGTCTCCTTATCGCTTCAAAAAACAGGGGACTGCTTATTTCACGATCCCCTGGATCTTCAGCAGAGCCTTCACGGTATCGGTGGGCTGAGCGCCGTTGGCCAGCCAGGTCTTGGCCTTCTCCTCATCGATCTTGATCACAGAGGGCTCCTTGGTGGGATCGTAGTAGCCTACCTCCTCGATGAAGCGGCCGTCACGGGGATAGCGGGAATCCGCTACCACGATACGATAAAAGGGAGCCTTCTTAGCGCCCATTCTGCGAAGTCTGATCTTTACTGCCATGTTAGTTTACCTCCAAAAATGTTTGAATGAACCGGCATTACGCCGACTGTTTCCTATATTTTTTCCGGCCCTGCCGGGAAAAACCTATGTTACATCATACCGGGCATCCCGCCGGGGAAGCCCCCTGGGAAACCCATGCGCTTGGCTTTTTTGCCGCCCTTGCCGCTCATCATCTTCATCAGCTTGCGGCTCTGCTCCAGCTGGCGCAGCAGGCGGTTTACATCCTCCACCTTGGTGCCGCTGCCGGCCGCGATGCGCCGCTTGCGCTTCGGGTCGATGAGAGAAGGCTTGGCGCGCTCCGCCGGCGTCATGGAATAGATAATGGCGCGGGATCGGGCCATTTCTCTTTCGCTGCGCTCGGCATCCTCGTCACTCAGCTTGCCCGCCGCGCCGGGAATCATATTCATCACCGAGGAAAGCGGGCCCATCTTTTTCAGCTCATCCATCTGGTCCAGCAGGTCATTGAAGTCCATCTCGTTGCGGCGCATCTTGTCCACCATCTTCATGGCTTTCTTTTCATCTATGCCGCTGGAAGCCTT
>CALERQ010000244.1 GCA_937907305.1 uncultured Clostridia bacterium
GTTGTACGTCGTTGGTGCGGACGCCGCGGCCTGCATCAAATCCACCTGCTACAATATGACGAAAAGCGGCTATACCGTTCATGTCCTGTCGGACTGCGTCACCAGCTATGATAAAAACAAGCTGCCGGAGATGCTCGCGTACTATGCAAGCAAGGGCTGCGAAGTCATGGAGCTTTCTCAGGCTATGGGGGCGTAAATACAGCAGCACAGAAGGAAACAGAAGGAAACAGCATGAAAAAGCTATATGAGAAAAACGAACTGGCCTTTGCGATCGTATGGATCGTGGTTTATTGTGTTCTGCAATCGCTGGCGAATCCGCTCAATAAAATCATCGGGATTGAATACGCCGCAAGTGCTCTTTTTTGCGTCCTGCAAACCATCATCCTTTTTGCTTTTATCCGGAAAAATAAATTGCAGCAGCGGTATGGGCTTTGCAAATCACCTGTTCCCGCCCGCCGGTTTCTTTACTATATACCGCTTGTTCTCCTGGCAGCGGGAAACCTTTGGAATGGCGTCGCTCTCCGCTATTCCCCGGCGGAAACAGCCTGCCGCATTCTTTGTATGCTCTGCGTTGGCTTTTTGGAGGAACTGATTTTCCGGGGCTTCCTGTTTGTATCCATGGCAAAGGATAATATCAGATCCGCCATTATCATCTCCAGCGTAACCTTTGGCATCGGACATATCATCAATTTGTTCAACGGCAGCGGTATGGATCTGGTAAACAACCTGTGCCAGATCGTCTTTGCCATCGCGGTGGGCTTCCTGCTGGTCACTATTTTCTATCGCGGCGGCAGCCTGCTCCCCTGCATCCTTGTCCATTCCGCCATCAATACACTCGGTACCTTCTCCAATGATATCAATGTCCCCATGGAAAGACAGCTCGCGCAAATTTCTATCATGATACTGATCACTATCGCCTATACCTTGATCCTTACGAAAACTCTTCCCAAAAATACAAGCGATCTCGCATCCAAGATGACAGCGCAGCAATGATCCATAAAGAAAGGAATCCTATGAAACACGCAAGCTTCGAAATCGTCCGCGCGCAGGCGCAGGATGCCTCCGCACTGTTGGAATACTTGAAAATCATCGGCGGAGAAACGGAAAACCTCAGCTTCGGCCCGGAGGGCGCCCACCTTGATGTGGAAGCCGAACAAGCCTATCTCGGCATGCAGGCGCAGTCACACGATCATATTCAGCTGCTCGCCAAGGTAAACGGCGAGATCATCGGCACCGCAAGCCTCAACCGCAAGCCAAATCGCATGAGTCACCGCGCGGAATTTGGCATCAGCCTGAAAAAAGCATGGTGGGGCTGCGGCGCGGCCTCCGCCCTGGCGCAGGGTGTTCTTGCTTTCGCGCGGGAAAGCGGGGTGCGGCAGGTCAATCTTGAGGTACGCAGCGACAATAAACGCGCCATCGCGCTCTACGAAAAACTCGGCTTCCGCAAGCTGTGCACCTTCCCCGGCTTTTTCCAAATCAATGGGGAGCTGATCGATTTTGACCTTATGAATCTCGATCTCTGCCCCACCGCGCAGGATGATGCGGCAAACGAAACACCTTAAACGCGCATAAGGAGGAATTCCCATGAATCAATTCATTGCCTGCTGCGGGCTGGATTGCGAAACCTGCGATGCCCGGATCGCAACCATTACAAACGACAACGCCCTGCGCCAAAGAACCGCCGCCCTGTGGACAAAGCTCAATGGCGTACCCATCACGCCGGAAATGATCCACTGTACCGGCTGCCGTCTTGAGGGCGCCAAAACACCCTTCTGCGATAAGCTCTGTCCCATACACAATTGCGTCCGGGAAAAGGGCTTTGATACCTGTGCCGACTGCCCGCAGATGGATGGATGCCCAACGCTGGGACGCATCGCCGCAAACAGCCCGTTCGTTCTCGAAAACTTAAAGCAGCTCCGCTCGTCAAAGTGAGCCGGGGATGGACAGCAGAAACCAGTAAATTTTCTCTCTTCTTCCCTGCCGCGCACGGGGCTCTTCCCTGCCCCGTCACCGCTTGCTTTTGGGTTGACAAATCCCCGGCAGCCTTATTATAATGATAGCGGTAAAAGGGCTGGGGAAATCGCCCTTTCCCGCCTCATCCGGCCGCCGCGGGCGGCCTTTCCAAAGTCCGGCGGTTAGTCCACGCTAACTTATGTCTGATTGATTCCCTTCGGAGAGCCTGCTCCACAACTGCAACTACGCTCAAAATTCTTCTGCCGGCCTGCGTATTCGATCCCCTTCCGCTGTTCCTGGCTACGATGCCCTTTTGCATCATCGGCACCGGGAATCCCGCCAGCGCCGCCATGTTCCTGGGCCTGTTCTTTCTGATTTGACCGAAAAGGAGATCTGACACCATGAAGAAAAACTATATCACACAGAATTTCCAAAAGACCATCGCCGAGCGCTTCCCGGCGCAGTCCGCGGCACTGCTGGCCGCCTATCAAAAGCGCCTGACCGAGCTGCGTGCGGAAAATGCCGATGCCTCCCCGGAAAAGCAGCGCCACCTGGAGGGCCAGATCCTGCCCGGCATTGCCGCCTACGAAACACTGCAAACCGTAATGTCAAAGGAAGAGGCACTGGAAACCGTCCACCACTATGTGGAGCTCAAGGCCTGGCGGCTGCGCCGTGCCATTCTCAAGCTGATGCGCCTCCCCGGACTGTACCGGAAGGTACCGGGCATCTTCGCCAAACAGACCCCCAAGCTCTTCGGCACCGCGGCGGGCTTTGCCGCCACGGAAATTCAAACCACCGGCGGCGTTTGGCGCATCGATATGACCCGCTGCCCTTACCACGATGTCTGCGGCCAGTACGGCTGCCCGGAGCTTTGCCACTGCTTCTGCGACAGCGATGACATCACCTACGATGATATGCACCCCCAGCTGCTGTGGCACCGGACCAAAACCCTGGGCCGCGGAGATGATTGCTGTGATTTTTGCCTGAAATTAAAGGATCGCTGATAGTCCCGAAAAGGACCCGCCTGCCTTGCCGCAGATGGGTCCTTTTTCCGTCTTATCCCAGGGCTACATCCAGCACCATCATCACACTGAAGCCCACCGCGAAAAACACCGTGCCGATATTGGAGTGACTGCCCTGCGACATCTCCGGGATCAGCTCCTCCACCACCACATACAGCATGGCCCCCGCTGCAAAGCTCAAAAGATACGGCAGCGCCGGAATGATCAGCCGGGCCGCCAGGATCGTCAGCACCGCGCCGATCGGCTCCACAATACCGGAAAGCACCCCTCCCCCAAAGGCCCTTCCCTTGCTCATCCCCTCCGCCCGCAGCGGCAGGGAGATGATCGCCCCCTCGGGGAAGTTCTGTATGGCGATCCCCAGCGAAAGCGCCAGGGCGCCCGCCGCGGTCATCTGGGCGCTGCCGGAAAGATAATCGGCATACACCACGCCCACCGCCATCCCCTCCGGGATGTTATGCAGCGCTACCGCCAACACCATCATCGTGGTGCGCTGGAGCTTACTTTGGGGCCCCTCGGCCTGCTGGCTTTTGGCGTGGAGATGCGGGATCAGCCGGTCAAGCATCAGCAGGAACAGGATCCCCGCCCAAAAGCCGATGACCGCCGGCAGCACCGGCGTACCCCCCATGCTTTTCGCCTGTTCTATCGCCGGGATAAGCAGGCTCCACACCGAAGCCGCCACCATCACCCCGGCGGCAAAGCCGGTAAGGGAGCGCTGCACCCGGTCGCTCAGCGATTTCTTCATAAAAAACACACATGCCGCTCCCAGCGTCGTGCCCAGGAACGGGATCAAAATTCCATAAAATGCTTCCATCTCTATCTCATCCTTCTGGTCATCTGTATTTGATCGGCAGGTTCCGGGCTCTTTGGGCCGCCGATTGCCCGCCGGGCTTCTGCCATATCACATCTCTTTAGGTTAGCCGTCGCTAACTCAAGTATACCAAATTACTCTCTTTTTGTCAAACCGCAAAAAACACCAGCCACAGCACGGTTTCACCGCCATGGCTGGCATTTCATTATTTCTTCTTATAGCCGCAGTCACAGTACGGCCCGCCGGAAGCCAGCGTGTACTCCCGCACAAAATTCGCCGCGCCGCCCGCTTCACTCATGGTGTAGTCCAGGCGGCACATCGCCGGGGTCAGGTCATACAGTCCCAGCTCCCGCATCAGCACACAGATGCCGCATCGGGTAAATCTCGCCTCATAGCCGCTGCCGTCCGGGTATTCGTAGTAATCCATGTTCCACGAGTAGGGGTTGCGGTCGGCAGCCTTCAGCCGGGCGGTGTCCTTCATCCCCCGGATATCCTTCGGTGTGAATTTGGCCTTGCCGCTCTTGCGGCAGAACCACCGCATTGGCCCTGTCATCATGGATTTGGCATAATAATCAGTCAGCCGCTCCACATCCGGCCGCCGCGGCATCGAGAGCACAAACGCCCCCAGCATCGCGCAGTTTACTATGTTCATCTTAAAGCGGTCCGCCTTCTCAAATTCCGGCAGCCTGCCTATGATCTCCTTGTACCTCGGCTTTGCTTTGGCGGCTATCGTCCCGGCCTCCCCGGCGTCATAGCCAAAGACCTCCGTCAGCTGCTTCTCAAAGGACTTCGCAAACAGCGCCCACATTCCCCAGGGCATCCCGGCATATTTCATTCTGGTCCCTCCTGTTTCTTGCCGTTAGCTTCCGCTAACTCCAACCGCATTTTAGCACAATATTCTCCCTGTTTCAAGTAAAAAGCCTCTTTTCCTGTCTTGACATCCGCCTTTCGATGATCATAAATAAAACACCGTGATATAACATCATTATAGCCCAAGATCAAATCGAAAGAGTCCAATGACCGAATCCCATCGCTCCACCCCGGAACTGATCCGCCGTGCCGCCAAAGCGGAATTCCCGGAAAAAGGCTATCAGGGAGCCTCGCTGCGCAATATCGTCAAAACCGCCGGGTGGGCACCACTGGCGCCGTTTTACTGCATGTATCGGCTCTTCCGCCTGTTTGCCGCGGGTACCGCCTCCACCGGAGGTCTCCCCTTTTTTGCCCTTTCCGGCGGCCTACCCCGGGAACATCACCCGGATGCAAAGCTTCCCCTCCTCATACTCCGCAGCGATGCTCCCACCCATCTTTTCAGTCAGCAGCCGGGCAATGGAAAGCCCCAGCCCGGTGGAATGCTCGGCCGTTTCCACCGTAAAAAAACGGTCAAAAAGCCGCTGGGCCTGCACCCGGTCCAGCTTGTCAGCGCTGTTCACAAAGGTCAGGGTGCCTTCCGGCCGCAGGGTAATTTCCAGGTCGCCATCGCTGTATTTGGCGGCATTGTTCAGGATATTATCGAACACCCGGCGCAGGGCGGCCGCATCCAGCCGCCGGGTGATCTTCTCCTCCGGCAGCGTTATTTCCGGCCGGATGCCCCGTACCGAAAACAACCCATACAGCCCCGCCAGGCTCTCCTCCAGGATGTCATTGAGACAAACCGGCCCCAGGGCCAATTCCTCCGCGGTGGAGGCAATGACCGAATACCGGAACAGCTCCTCGGTCATCGCACGCATGGCGTCGGTCCGCTCCCGGATGACCGAAAGATACTGCCGGGAGTACTCCGTGTGCGGCTCCTGCTCCAGCAGGTCCAGGTAGCCGCACAGGGCCGTCAGCGGGGTGCGCAGGTCGTGGGAGATATTGGTCACCGCCGTTTTCAGCTCGGCGTCGCCGTTTTGCAGCCGCAGCCGTTCCCGGCGCAGCGCCCGCAGCTGGGCATTGATCCGCTCTGCCAGCGCCCGGATCGCCCGGTCGCCGGAGGAGATCCCCAGCAGCGTATTGGTATCGGTCCGCAGCTTTTCCTCCAGGCCCTCGGCCACCTCCCGGATGGAATGGCGCAGCACCAGCAGATGCGCCCCCAGAATGAGAACGCACAGCCCCAGCCCTGCGGTCAGTACAGTCCACCAGAATGTCATGCTCCACCTCTCACTTCAGGTCTTTTCTCTGGAAAATCGCAAGGCCCGCCGCACCGGCCAGCAGCAGAATGCCCGCCGAAGCCAGGAGAGAAAGCCCGGGCCGCATCAGCTCCCCGTTGGCCAGCAGGATCGCCTGCCCCGTGGGCAGGGCATCCACCGCGAACTGGAACACCAGCCGCGTCGTCCCGGAAATGTAGCGGGGATTCGGCTCCGGCGGTCCTACCTGGAATCCATCCCCGGTCATAATGGCGGCGGAAAGCGTTTCCGGCTCGCACAGCGCGTTATAAAAGGCGCTGCCCAAAATGATGAGCCCGAACATCAGCAGGATGGCCGTCACCGCGGCGATGGCCCGGTTGGTCAGCAGCATACACAGCAGCGTCAGCAGGGCGGCCTCCGCCGCCGTCAGCAGCAGGATGACCGCCAGCGAAAGCAGCAGCGACCCCGCCGGGGCGGTAAACCAGCCGAATTTGAGGATACCAAAGCCCACGCTGAGCCCCCACGCCAGCAGAATGGCAAAGCACCCGGCTATGGCGGTGAGAAGGAAGGAAAGATATACCTTGCCGCGGGAATGCCCGGCGATCAGCTTATTGCGGAGGGTGCCATCCTGGTACTCCACCCCAAGGAACAGACTGATGAACACCGCGTGCAGAATGGCCAAAAAGGGGAAAACCT
>CALERQ010000245.1 GCA_937907305.1 uncultured Clostridia bacterium
CCCGGAACAACCCGTCACAGGCCGCCTTCAGCTCTATTTTGCCCTCTTTCACTTCGCTGCGGGTCATGTTCTCACTCCCGCACAGGGCCAGCAAACGCTCCGCCGCGTCATTCTCGTGCACCATGTTGGGGGTCATTTCCCACACATACAGGTTCTCCTTCCCCATGCTCAGCAGAACGGGGATATCCTCCTCGGTGACGATATGTCCCTTGCGGAAGCGTGCGTCCTTATATTCATCCTTTATGATCTGTGTCATATCGTGGCACAGCATCTGCCCTACGGCATCCACTGTTTTGATGAGCTTCACGCAAAAGCCTCCTATTCGATATTCTTATACGAGCATAACCGATTATAACAAAAAACGACACCCTCTTTCAATGGCGCCGTTCGGTATAGTGGCAAGTGCATTCGTCAATATCGAAAAAATATCGTGATTTTTCTTACCGTCATCCGTCTTGTTCCTCATCACCACTTATTCTTGACAGCTCCCGCCCCGGTAGAGTATGATAAAACCCAAATCAAATAACAGGAGAACATAATTATGGCATATACAGCAGCAGTTATCACCGTCAGCGATCTGGGCAGCCGCGGCCAGCGGGTGGATACCAGCGGCCCCGCCATCCGCGCTATGTTGGAGGAAGCCGGCTTTACCGTCACCCACACCGCCATCGTCCCGGATGAGATCTCACAAATTCAGGCCGAGCTCACCACTGCGGCCGATGACCGTCACATCGCTCTCATCATCACCACCGGCGGCACCGGACTTTCCCCGCGGGATGTCACCCCCGAAGCCACCTTGGCCGTCCTGGATCGTGAAATTCGGGCTATTCCGGTGGCCATGTGGGTGGAGGGCCTTAAGATCACCCCCCGCGCCATGCTTTCCCGCGCCGTGGCCGGCACCCGCGGCCGCAGCCTCATTCTCAATCTTCCCGGCTCCGAAAAAGCCGCCCGGGAAAACCTTTCCGCCGTCATCGGCGCGCTGGAGCATGCCCTGCACATGATGGCCGCGGAGGGGCACTAACTCCCCTGTAATAAAAAGACACCGGTACCCCACTGGAATACCGGTGTCTTTTTATTACCTTTGCTTATGCCTTTACCTTCTTGGCACATACGCTTTCGTAGGTCTCCACGATCTCCTTTTCCGGTGCCTCAGTCAGCAGAGAAACCACCACCAGGGCAATGCACGCCACCACAAAGGCCGGCAGCAGCTCATAGATGGCCCACGCGCCGCCCATCGGGGCAATCAGGTACTTCCACACGAATACCATCACACCGCCGGCAACCATACCGGCCAGGGCGCCCCACTTGTTGCTGCGCTTCCAGAACAGCGAGAACAGCACCACCGGGCCAAAGGCCGCGCCAAAGCCTGCCCAGGCAAAGGAAACCACCCGGAATACCGAGCTGTTGGGGTCCCACGCCAGAATAATACCGATGGCCGCAATGACCAGTACCGTCAGCCGCGCCACGATCATCTCTGTCTTACTGCTCAGCTTGATACCGAACACATTCTGAGAAAGATCCTGCGAAACACTGGAGGCCGCTGTCAGCAGCTGGCTGTCCGCGGTGGACATCGTCGCCGCCAGAATACCGGAAAGGATCACGCCGGCCACAATGGCCAACAGGGTACCGTGCTGGCTCATCAGGTCCGCCAGCTTAATGATGATCGTCTCAGCATCACTGCTGTTGGTCAGGAAGGGCACCTTGCCCGCCACCGAAACACTGTAACCGATCACACCAATAGCCACCGCAATGAACATCGAGATCACCACCCAGACGGTCGCGATCCGGCGGGAATTGTTAAGCTTCTTTTCCTCCTTGATGGCCATAAAGCGCAGCAGGATGTGCGGCATACCAAAGTAGCCCAGGCCCCACGCCAGCGTGGAGATAATGCTGAGCCCCCCGAAGGAAGCCGCGCCGCCGGTGGTCACATCATAGCCCTTGGTCATGCTCAGATAGCCGGGCAGCGCCTGGGCATTGGCAATGACTGTATCCACACCGCCTGCCTGCTGGATGCCAAACACCACTACAACGATCAGCGCGATGGTCATAAAGATGGACTGGATCAGATCGGTAAAGGAAACCGCCATAAAGCCGCCCAGCACCGTATAGCCGATAACCACAATAGCGCCCACGATCATCGCGGTGTGGTAATCCACCCCAAACAAACTGTTGAACAGTGTACCGATGGCCTTAAAGCCGGAGGGGGTATAGGGAATAAAGAAACCCAGGATCCCCACCGCCGCAATGGCGGAAAGCAGGTTTTTCTTATCGCCGTACCGCTTGGAAAAATAGTCCGGCACAGTGATGGCCCCCAGCCGGGCCGAATAGCGCCGCAGCCGCCGCGCCACGATAAGCCAGTTGAGGTAGGTACCCACCGCCAGACCAATGCAGGTCCAGGAGACCTCCGGCAGGCCGCACAGGTATGCCAGTCCCGGCAGACCCATCAGCAGGTAGCTGCTCATATCGCTGGCCTCAGCGCTCATGGCCGTTACCAGCGGGCCCATCTTGCGGCCGCCCAGGTAAAAGTCATCGCTGCTGTTGCCGCTGCCCTTTCTGCCAAAGTATACGCCAATAAACACCATGGCAAGCAGATATACTGCTATGGTTACTAAAATAACTACTTGAGAACCTAACATTTTCCGTCTCTCCTTTGGGGTTACTGTTAATATGCACGAAGTATACCACACAAATCATTAGACGAAAATACAGAACGGCGTACAGACTTTATTCTGTACGCCGTATTGTTAATTATCACACATTTCGCTTAAATAAGGCGTTTAATCATAGACGATTTCCCGTTCTGTTTATAACCAATAAAAAATTATTTTTTTCGAAACCCTTCCAAAAACATCGGCATCATGGTTTTGGTGTACTGGGAAAGCGAATATTCCCCGCTGGAAAGGCACCAGTCGTACATCAGCCCCCGCTCAAACATGGCGTACGCCTTCACGATCTCTCCCACCGTATAGTCGGTGGTCAGCTCGCCGTTTTCCTGTCCCTGGGTGATAATCTGCCGCAGCAGCTTATAGTAGGTGCGGTTGCGGCTCAGCAGGTGCCGTTCGCCCTTGGTCACCAGCTGGCTGCTGAAGAGCCTGCTCAGCAACTCAATGGAAACGGTATTGTCTATCGTCACAAACAGCTCATAATTCAGCCAGCACAGCAGCCCTATGCAGTCCATGTCGTCATGCTCCTGCTGCATCAGCTCCTCGTACCGCTCATCAAAGAGGACCGAAAGGGAGGAAAGCAGGGCGTCCTTGCCATCAAAGTAATGATAGAACGACCCCTTGGAGGTCTCGGATTCAAAAATGATATCCTCCACCGTTGTCTCCTCATAGCCCTGCTCATAAAAGAGCTTCCACGCCGCCGCCACGATGCGGCCCTTGGTATTGCGGGTATTCTTTTTGGGCATGCTGCCGCCCCCTTTCCTTATGGGCTTATTTTACCACAGCGCCGCTCCCCTTGCCAAGTCCTTTCCGCCAAAATGCCCTTAGTGCCGCACCGCCAGCACCAGCGTCGTCCCCGGCAGCGGCAGCACGGGGCTCTCCGGGTGGGTCTCATTATATTCCGCATAGAACCGTTCCGCGATCTCCCTCGGTCCCATGTCCTCATAGATGAGAAACCCGTGCCGCTCCAGCATCAGCGCCAGCTCCGGCAGGGTATAGCCCTGCTCCATCGCTTCCCCCGCGCCTTTCGCCAGCGCCCGCTGCTGCCCGGCCGCATCCTCGCCGGTCCCAAAGTCCCTCATCGGGCAGTCAAACAGTAGGCTGCTCCCACGCGGGGTGATGGCCGCCAGCCTCTTCAGCAGCATTTCCATCGCCGCCCGCGGCAGATAATACACCACCCCCAGCAGAGCGGTCAGGGTACGCTGATCCGTGGCAAAGGGCGTCGTCTCCAGCAGGGTCTTTTCCCAATCTCCGGCCAGGTCAGCCCCCACCCGGTACACATTCCCCGGTGTGGAGATTTCCGCCTCCCGCAGGCGCTTCTCCTTTTCCGCCAGCACGGCCGGTGTGTCCACCTCGTAGAAGCTCAGCCGCTCCATCTCTTCCGTTTGGCGGCAGGGCAGGCTCTCCAGCCCCGCCCCCAGCAGCAATACCTGCTTCAGTCCCATGGTCAGTTCCCGGCACAGCTCCTCCTCCCACCAGGCCGCCCGCGCCAACACCGCGGGCCCCAGCTTTTGGTTCACGATGCGCCGCAGCGCCTCCTCCGGCGTCCCGGTATCCCCCGGCAGGAACCACTCCCTCCCTGCCGTCATCTGCGCCGCGATCTGCCCAAATCGTTCCTCTCCCAGCAGCTTTGCCGCCAGCGGGTCGTTGCAAATCTCCCCGCCCTCCGCCGTGTGGTACGCCCGCACAAAAGCTGAAACCTCCGCCGTCATGCTCATGTTCTCATTCATATCCTAGCCCTCCTGCTTGTTTTTCATTCTTGCCACGCCCCCCGGCGGGCGCCCCTGCGCTTCACTCGTGCTGATCCTTCCGGACAGCCCTCGCCGCTCCGGTGCGCCCGCCTCATCGCGGTATATACTTAATACACCCATTCCCGCCCCAGGACAAGACTTGATTTTTTGCCGAAAATGTGGTAATATAAGCACAGAAAAAGTGCAAAAAAATTCACCCGGCCGGGCGTTTTCCGCTCCCTGTCGGGTGATTTTTTTATTTTATCCGCCCAGCAGCTCCCGCACCGCTTTGCGCAGCCCCGCGGCGTCCAGACCCATGCGGCACAGCAGCTCCCGCCGCTTGCCATGGTAGAGCCACCGGTCGGGCAGCGCCAGCACATGCACCGGCGTCCGGCTCTCCCGCTCGGCGGCAAACTGCTGTAATAGGCTCCCCAGTCCGCCGATGGCAGCGACCTCCTCATAGACCAGCAGCGGCTTGCCCTCGGCCAGCAGGGTATCCATCATTTCGGTATCAAAGGGCTTCAGGAAGCGGGCGTTCACCAGCCCCATTTCGATGCCATCCAGTTCCAGCAGCAGCCGGGCTTCCTCGGCCTCCCCCACAAAGTCCCCGTAGGAGATCACCGTCATCTCGCCCGTATGCAGCCGTTCCCAGCGCCCCACCGACAGCGGTTCGGTGCAAAGTGCCTGCTCCTGCACGGTATTTTTGCTGTACCGCAGCAGGTAGGGGCCCTCCGTGGCAAATCCAGTAGCCAATAGCCGGGCGCTCTCCGCGGCATCCTTGCCCTGTACCAGCGTAATACCGGGGATCGGCAGCAGCAGAGAAACATCAAAGATCCCCTGATGCGAAACACCGTCCTCCCCTATAACGCCGCACCGGTCAATCCCCACCACCACATCGCCGCCCATGCGGGCAATATCGTGGTTCACCTGGTCATACCCCCGCTGCAAAAAGGTGGAGTAGATGGTCACATAGGGCTTCATGCCGCTCAGCGCCAGGGCATTGGCCAGCACCAGCGCGTGCTCCTCGGCAATGCCCGCGTCGATAAACCGTTTCGGGTACTTTTTCGCGAATTCCGTCAGATGGGCGCCGGTGGTCATCGCTGGGGTAATGGCATAAATGCGCTCATCCTCCGCGGCCAGCTTCATCAGCGTCTCACTGATAGCCTTCCCCTGGGTGGTACCGCCGGCCGCCGCCCGCTGCCCGCTCTGGGCATCAAAGGCCCCTACCCCGTGCCAGATGCCATCGGGATCATCCCGGCAAAAATCGCACCCATGCCCCTTTTCGGTGACGATATGCAGCAGCACCGGCTTTTCCGCTTCCTTCGCCACCCGCAGAAAGGCGTCCAGCTCTCCCAGGTCATGTCCGTTCACCGGCCCATAGTAGGTAATGCCCATCTCCTCAAAGAGGGCGCCATCCCGCAGATACAGCCGCTTCAGGTCCTCTTTTACCTGCTCCACACCGTGCACCATGGCATTCCCCACCACAGGGATACGCCGCAGGGCCGCCTTGGTGCGGCTTTTGGCGCTGCGGTAGCCGCGGTGCAGTCTTATCCGCTCCAGCGAATTATGCAGCGCCCCCACATTGGCGCTGATACTCATGCGGTTGTCGTTCAAAATGATGATCAGCGGCTTTTGGTAGTCCCCGATATGGTTCAGCGCCTCGTAAGCCAGGCCGTTACCCAGCGCGCCATCCCCTATCACCGCCACCACGGCATTGTGCTCTCCCTTTGCTTCCCGCGCCATGGCAAAGCCCAGCGCCGCTGAAAGGGATGTCCCGGCATGGCCGCCCTCGTAGCAGTCGCAGGGGCTTTCCTCCCGGCACTGGAAGCCGGAAAGGCCATCGGTGCAGCGCAGCGTATCAAAGGCCGCCGCCCGTCCGGTCAGCAGCTTATGGGTGTAGCACTGGTGCCCCACATCAAAGATGATCTTATCCCGCGGCACCTCAAAGACGCGGTGCAGCGCCACCGTCAGCTCCACCAATCCCAAGTTGGAGGAAAGATGCCCGCCGGTGTGAGATACCCCCTCTATGATAAATTCCCGCAGCTCCCCACACAGCTTCTGGAGCTCTTTCTCATCCATCCGCCGCAGAAAAGCCGGGTCCTTGATCTCTTTTACATTCATTCAGTCGGTTCCTTTTTTCAGGTAAAATTCCGCCAGTTCCCTATCCTCCGGCGTCGTGATCTTCAAATTCCGGCAGCTGCCCGGCACCAGTTTTACTCGCCGGCCGGCGTGCTCCAGCAGCATGCAGTCATCGGTGATCCGCTCTCTTTCCGGTCCATCGCCCAGCGACCGGTGCAGCGCCAGCAGTTCCTCCCGGTAAAAAGCCTGCGGCGTCTGGATAAGCCAGGTACGGCTGCGGTCGGTCGTCCCCACCACATAGCCTTCTTCATCCGCTATCTTTACGGTGTCCCGGCTTGGGGTGGCAATGGCTGCCCCGTCCGCTTCCTCCAGCGCCGCCAGGCAGTCCTCCAGCATCCGTTCTGTCACCAGCGGCCGCGCCCCATCCTGGATGAGCACCCGCTCTCCCATGGACGCCGCCAGCGCGTTTTCCACCGAAGCCGCCCGGTCAGCCCCGCCGGTCACTACCGTCACCGGCTTTTGCGGGCAAAGCCCCTCCGTCAGCTTCCGCAGAGCCATTTCCTCTCCGGCTTTGGCAGCCAGCACCACCTCATCCACCACAGGCGAGCTCAAAAACACCCGCAGGCTGTATTCCAGCACCGGCCGGCCCAGCAGTTCCGCCAGCGTCTTGTTTTCGCCGGTGCCGTAGCGGGTGCTGCTCCCCCCCGCCAGTATGATGCCGCTTACCATCGCTTTTCTCTCCCTTCTTACGGCGGTCGCCCCCCCC
>CALERQ010000246.1 GCA_937907305.1 uncultured Clostridia bacterium
CTGGAGGAAGCCCGCCGCCGCGACCACAATAAGCTGGGCCGTGAGCTGGAGTATTTCACCACCGTCGATGTCATCGGCCAGGGTCTGCCCGTCCTGCTGCCCAAGGGCGCCCGGGTGGTGCAGCTCCTGCAGCGCTGGATCGAGGATACCGAGCAGCAGCGCGGCTATCTCCTCACCAAGACTCCCCTGATGGCCAAGCGCGAGCTCTATAAGATCTCCGGTCACTGGGATCATTACCTGGACGGCATGTTCGTGCTGGGCGATCCCTACGATGAGACCAAGGAGTGCTTCGCCCTGCGCCCCATGACCTGCCCGTTCCAGTACCAGGTGTTCCTCAACCGCGCCCGCAGCTACCGCGATCTCCCCATGCGCCTGGGCGAGACCTCCACCCTGTTCCGCAATGAGGATTCCGGCGAGATGCACGGCCTCATCCGGGTACGCCAGTTCACTATTTCGGAGGGCCACATCATCCTGCGTCCCGACCAGCTGGAGGAGGAATTCCGTCATTGCCTGGAACTGGCCAAGTACTGCCTCGAAACCGTCGGTCTGCTGGAGGACTGCACCTTCCGCTTCTCCCAGTGGGACCCCAACAATACCGAAAAGTACATCGGCACCCCGGAGCAGTGGGATGAAGCCCAGGGCATCATGGGCAAGATCCTCGATCACCTTGGCATCAAGTACACCATCGGCATTGATGAGGCCGCCTTCTACGGTCCCAAGCTGGATATCCAGTACAAGAATGTCTTTGGCAAAGAGGACACCATCGTCACCATCCAGATCGACCAGCTGCTGGCTGAGCAGTTTGATATGTCCTACATCGACCAGAACGGCCAGAAGGTCCGTCCCTATATCATCCACCGCACCTCCCTCGGCTGCTACGAGCGCACCCTGGCCTACCTCATCGAAAAGTACGCCGGCGCCCTGCCCACCTGGCTTTCTCCCACGCAGGTGGCCCTGCTGCCCATCGCCGACCGCCATCTCGACTATGTCAATGAGATCAAGAAGGCGCTGGAAGAGCGCGGCGTCCGTGTGACGGTGGATGACCGCAACGAGAAGATCAACAAGAAGATCCGCGACAGCCAGATGGAGAAGATCCCCTACATGCTGGTCATCGGCGACCGCGATGTGGAAAACGGTACCGTTTCGGTCCGCTCCCGCAAGGAGGGCGACCTGGGCGCCATGGCCCCCGCCGATTTCTACGCCAATCTCACCGAGGAGATCGCCACCCGCGCGCGTTAAGCGAGAGCCTATACAGGATCCAAGTCCCCATGGGGCCCGGCGCCTGCGGCGCCGGGCCCTTTTGCGCCCCTCCGCAAAGCCCCTGCAAGGGGCAGGACCGGGCCGCAGGCAGGGCCGCCCTCCGGGCGGCCTCAGCGGGCTTCGCCCGCTGGTTCCGGCTGCGCCGGAACGGCCTGCGGCCCGCCCCTTTTTGCCAAATTTGCGGCTTGTGGCGGCCTGCTGCCGGCCCCGGCCCCTCACCCAGTTTTCCTCCAACCGTCACATTCCGTTTACAAAAGCAACAAGAAATCCCCCTTTTACGGTGGTATACTGGCAGCATTGGGAACGCGCATTCCCCCCCAAATGCCCCGCACTGGACAAAACCGTAAAATTTTGATATAATACTAATTTGTGAAATTGCGCAAGGAAGGAGGATGTCCCATGACGGAAGAGAACAAGAGCCCGCAAGTCCCGATAAATGAACCGGAATCCGCCGCCGAGCCGGTGGATACCGCCGCTGCCATGCAGTACTTCGAGGCCTCGGAAGCCGCCGCGGAAGTCGGCCGGGAGATCCTCGCTTCCCGCAAGCCCAAAAAGCAGAAAAAATCCAAAAAGGATAAGCGCCCGGCGCGGCAGGAGCCGGAAACTGCCCCCGCCCCGGAACCCGCCGAGGAACCGGCGGAGCAGCCCGCCCCGGAACCGGCGGAAACCAAAGGCTGGCAGCCCTCCCAGCAGGAGGAACCCGCCGCGGAGCCGGCAGCCGAGCCGGCCCCTGCCGACCCCCAGGAATCCCCAGGACCCCAGGAGCCCCTGGCACCAAAAGAGCCAAAGGCCCCCAAAGAACCCAAGAAAAAGAAGAAAAAATCCCGGCCGAAGCAGGGGAAGAAAGCCCCCGCCAAGGCAAAAAATACAAAGCCCAGAGAAAAACGCCCCACCCTGGCGGAATCCTTCGAGAGCATGGAGCGCGGCTGCGCCTACATCGGCATACAGCTGCTGCGGGAATACCACGCCATCCGCCGGGGCTTTGGCCATGT
The DNA here is from genome assembly GCA_937907305.1 of uncultured Clostridia bacterium. Taxonomy (GTDB): domain Bacteria; phylum Bacillota; class Clostridia; order Oscillospirales; family Ruminococcaceae; genus Angelakisella. Next base: position 2,253 of record CALERQ010000246.1, read on the forward strand.
GCTTGGCCGCATCCGGGCCCGGGTGCCCATCCGCTGGCGGAGCCTGCGCTTTAAGGTCGCCCGCCGGACGGAACACTTCGCCGATGAGGTGCTGTTCCCCTACCGCATCCTGCGTGATGAAACGGCCGAGCTGGCCGCCGCCCTGCGGGATAAGACCCCGGAGGGGAAGGCCGGCCGCCGGGAGGCCTGGCGGGATTATGGCCGGGCTGTGGCCCGCCCCTTAAACCGCATCGCCAATTTCTTCGCCCCCATTTTCGGGCTGGCCATTCTGGCCGGCGCCATCGCCTTCTTCAATCAGTTCACCTTTGCCCTGCGGGTGGAGTACAATGGCGAGGCCATCGGCTATATCTCCCGGGAAAGCGACTTCTACGAGGCCCGAGACGCCATGCTGGATCGCCTCATCAATGAGGAATACATCCCCCCGGAGGATACCATCCCCACCCTTTCCTTGGCGGTCGCCAGGGAAAAGGACCTTTTGACCAAAGAAGAACTCACCGATGCCATCATGCGCTCCTCCGGCAATGAGCTGGTGGATGCCTCCGGGTTCTATCTGGAGGGCAAGTTCCTCGGCGCCTTGGAGGATGGCAATGAGTTCCTGCTCTACATGGATAAGGTGCTGAATAACTACCGCACCGGGGAAGAGCACGAAACGGTGCAGTTCACCAAAAATATCCGGCTGGAGGACGGCGTTTATCCCGTCAGCTCGCTCATGACCGTTTCCGATCTGCAAAGCTACCTGCGCAGCAATAAGGAGCTGCGCCGCAGCTACACCGCCCGCCCCGGCGAGACCATCGAAGCCATCGCCAAGCGCTATGGCCTGACGCTGGAGGAGATGTACGACCTCAATAACGAGCTGGAGGAGTACCTCACCGCCCTGCGGCAGCAGCAGCTGGGCTACGATCCCGATTCGGTCATCCTGCCCGATTCCGGCACTCCGGCCGAGGAGTGGAACGCCCGGCTGGATGATATCTCGGTCAATGGCGAAACTCCGCTGGAAACCGCCATCAATAACGGCATGGTGCTGTATATGGGCCTGCTGTACTGGCCGGAGGATCTGCCGGACGGCGCGGCGGAGGAGCTGGCGGCGGCCGCCAATGACCGCAATGCCCTGTACCGGCTGCAATACGGCATCACCGATGAAACGGCGGAAGCCCCGGCCGATGAGGCCCCGACTGATGCCGCCGCCGATAGTACAGCCGATTCGACCGATCCCGCCACGCCGGCGGAGGATACCGAAAACGGCGAAACCGTCACCGGCACCCCCATGCAGACCATCAGCCTCACCCCGCTGGAGCAGGTGCCCCTGCAGGGCGATGAGGAGCTCCTGGTGGTGCAGATGGATGTGGAGTTGGGCATCCAGGTCACCCGCCGGGAAACCTACATCGCCCGGGTCAGCTACGGCACCACCTACCAGGATAACAACAAGAAGCCGATAGGGGATAATGCCACCATTTCCGCCGGTATTTACGGCCAGGATGAAGTGGTGGCCGATGTCACCTACATTGACGGTGTAAGAGTGGGCGAAACGGTGCTGAGCCGTACCCGCCTCAAGGACCCGGTCAACCAGGTCATTGCCCGCGGCACCCAGACCATTGATGATTACTTCGCGAGTACCGGCGGCCGGTTCATCTGGCCCGCCGATGGCGGCTACTTCTATGGCTCGCTGGGCAGCTACGGCGGCCACACCGGCATGGATATCGCCTGTCCCATCGGCACCACGGTCCGCGCCTCCAAGGCCGGCACCGTCACCACCGCCCTTAATTACGGCTGGAACTACGGCTATGGTAAAACGGTGGTCATCAACCACGGCTACGGTCAGATCACCCGCTATGCCCATATGTCCAATGTCATTGTTACGGTCGGCCAGTATGTCAAGCAGGGCCAGGTCATCGGTTACAGCGGCAGCACCGGCAATTCCACCGGCCCGCACCTGCACTTCGAGATCCGTATCGATGGTGCCATCAAGGCGCCGGAGAACTATATCGGCAAGGTCTACAACCGCTAAGGCCGCGGCCTATATTCAACCCTTCAGCACCTCCAATGGAGCGATCCATTGGGGGTGCTTTTTTTTGCGGCTGCCGCCGGGTCTTCCTCGGCCAATCGCAGTCCCGCGCCCCAACCCCCGCGACCCCCTTTCTACCAAATTTCATCTCGCCTGTCGGCAGGGCCCTACTTTTCTATGAAGAAAAGGATGCAAAAGAATTTTTAGGCCAGGTTTGTAGTCGCCTGTCGGCGGGGCGGAGTCACCGGAGGGTGACAGCCTGTACGGCTCGCCGCCGTGGCGTTCCTTTTGCTCGTACGCGTCGTCGCGGGCTGCGCTCTATGTCGGGTCGCTATCCCTATGGGATAGGCAACCCTCCAACGCTTCGCCGCTCCTCCTTTCCCCAGCGGGCCTTGCGTCCCGCCGGGGGCCCCATACCAAAATACGCTTGGGGCTGTGCCCCAAGACCCCCTTACCGCTAAGCTGCGGCTGGATACGAACGATGCGAAGCATCGTCCGTACAGCGCCGCAGATACGCTCTCAAGGTGCCTGCGGCGCATTTTAT
>CALERQ010000247.1 GCA_937907305.1 uncultured Clostridia bacterium
AGCATATCCGCCGCTTCCGTCTGGAGGGGCTGGAGAAAAAGTATCCGGCGCAGCTTTCCGGCGGGCAGCAGCAGCGGGTGGCGCTGGCGCGCATTTTGGCTTCCGAGCCGCGGGCTATCCTGCTGGATGAGCCGTTTTCGGCGCTGGATAGCTTTTTGAAATGGAATCTTGAGCTGGAGCTGGCGGAGCTGCTGGGAGAATTTGAGGGGCCCATCCTGTGGGTGAGCCATGACCTGGGCGAGTGTTACCGCAACTGCCACACGGTATGTGTGATGGAAAACGGCCGTTCTGGGGCCATTACCGATATGGATACCCTGGCACATCACCCTACCACGCAGGGGACGGCCCAGCTGGCCGGCTGCCGGAACTTCTTCCAGGGAGTACGCTGTGAGGGCGGCATCAAGCCGATGGGTTGGAATGTGGTGCTGCCGCTGGCGGCACCGCAGAAAATGGTGACCGTTGCAGTGCCGGATGATGCCATCCTGCTGGGTGAGGGCCCTTACCGTGGCAAGGTCTGGAAGATCATAAAGGACCTGAGTGTCACAGTGGTGCTTTTCCGCCCGAAAAATGCCCCCGATGGGCCGACGCTGCGAGCCCTGCTGCCTGCGGATATGACCGTACAGCCGGGCGATAACATAGCATTTGCGCTGCTGGCGGATAAATGCCTGTGCTACGGCGGCTGAACAAATAAAACAGCGAAAAGAAAGAGAGAGGGCAGGAACCTCTCTCTTTTTATGTATTAATTAGTGTATGGTGCTTTTGTGGTTTAGGAGCTTTAGGACCCGCTGACGGTTATACCGCTGCATGATGACAAACATCGCATCGAGCCAGGCGGCCAAAATGGATGTGACAATGAATACCGAATAAGCGCCGAACCAAATGCCGCCCACAATAGGCAGGAAGCTTAATACAATAATCGTTTCGTGGACGAGCTCAGCCTGGCACATGGCCTGCGCGATCTCATCCCAGGAGTGGATCTGCGGATCAAAGAGGGTGGGATCGTAGGTGGGCATTTTGCTTTTCCACTTTTTTACCCGCAGCTTTTCGTAGATCGCCAATTCGCGCTTGCTGACCCGGTACCAACGCTTTCGGTAATCCGCCTTATTATGCATGGCGGTACGAAATACCAGCCCGACCAGCAGACGCATGATAAAATGATAGGCGATGGTCCCGAAGGTGATGGTGAGAGAAAGCAGAACATCGTTGGGGTAGGACTGATGCCATAGGAACAGAATGACCGTTCCGGCCAGAAAAAAGGCGGCAGTCAGCTTTAATAGCTTTGCCATATTGTGTGTTTGACTGGCTGGTGTACGGATTTTCCGCGGCGCACCGGCCGCCGAATTGTTATGGGCCTCCTTGGGAGGATCTTTGATTGCGAGCATTATTTCACCTCAAAAAACTTTGTGACTGATAACGACTGTTATTGTATCGCAAGCAGGGAAATCTGTAAAGAGAGATGCCAAAAACAGAAGAAAAGCCAGTGCTCCGCAGGGCCTGTTGGCCGCTGGAACATCGGCTTTGGTTTTGCGCCGCGTTAAACGGCCGATTATTTTGGATTATGTCTGATGCGGTGGAACAGGGCATGCGGCAGTGTTCCGCTCGCGAATGCGGAGATCAACATGAACAGATCCGAAATGGGAATGAATAAAAATGAGGGAATCAGGCAGCGGGTAAAGAGATTTGGACCGCACCTTCCTTGCCGGATGCGGTGCCCTAATATTCCCAGGCAGACCACAGCGGCAAGGCTCATCAGGAGAGTGACAAGCATGCTGCTGTAACAGGAAAGGATGGTTGGTATGGTTGGAGGAGTGGACTGCGCCGACAGGACCAGCTGAACGGTTCCCAGTACGGCAAATAGCGGAGTTAGCATGCACATCCAGCGCAGGATGACGCCGCCGCCAAGACCAAGCCCGCCGCCCCAGGGGATGCCGGTATGCTGGCACCATGCCTCGTAGATACG
>CALERQ010000248.1 GCA_937907305.1 uncultured Clostridia bacterium
CCGACCCGCAGCCCCAGCCTGAGTCGCAGCCGCAGGAGCCGGATTTTTCGCAGTTTGATGATCAGTTTGTCACCTGCCCTACGGATGCGAACCTGGCGGTGGCCTGCGTTTCCTATAATGGCGGCAGCTACCTGGTGTACCGCCGGTATACCGATCCCGAGGCCGGCGAGGCAGTCTACGGTGCTTCGGTTGGCTATTTGCATGGGGAAAACCACTACCGGGAACCCATCTGGTCGCCGAATGGAGAGATCGTGCAGTACCTGGAGGCCGAAGAGTGCGAGGGCGAGGGAGACTATTACGATGTAAGGTTCCACAAAAGAGCCCTCGATAAGGGAGAGGAGCCCATCCGCTGTGGTGTTAGGGTTTTTGGGTATGAGGACATGCCTGCCCCCACCGTGGAGTGGTTTGCCGACAGCAACCGGCTGCTGATCGCCAGCCGCCCAGTGGTTATTTATAACTGCGCCGAGGATAGTTGTATATGGATTTCCCAGGATAACCCTACCCCGCAGGAAAGCCCTTATCAATCCGATAAGGACGCCAGGAGCATGGAAGCCAGCCTTTCCCCCGATGAAAAATACATCGCCTACGAACTCATTGATGATGAGGGCATGAACCTGATGCTTTATGAGATCGCCACTGGGGAGCGGACCAAGATCGGCTTCCTGCGCGGCCATGAATACGGCCGCTGGGAGGGGGAAAAACCGCAGTGGGTAAGCGAGACCGAGATCCAGTGGGGGGACAGCAGCTATACCCTGTAAAGCGGAAGGCCTGCCGGGCCTCCGCGCCATTGATTTTGGGAGAGGGTTCTGCTAATATTTAGCCAAAGAGAAAACCAACCCCTGTGGATGAAGGAGGCCCACCATGATCCCGATGATCCTAATGGCGATAGAGGATGACGCCGACCGCGCATTTATGATAAATCTTTACGAGCAGTGCCACAAGGCCATGTACCGCCAGGCCTATGATATCCTGCGCGACCACGGCGAGGCCGAGGATGCCGTGCAGGATACCCTCGTCAAGCTCATTGGCCGCATGGCGGCCCTGCGCGCCATGCCCCAGGGCCAGCTGCTGCCGTATGCCGTTATTGCGGCCAAAAGCACAGCGATAGACCGCTGGCGCCGGCGGAAAAAGGAGCGTGTGGGCGCCAGCGAGGACTTTGCGGAGGGGTGGAGCGCCACCGCGCAGGAGCAGCTGAGCGCGTTTATTGATATGGAGCGGGTGGACCTGCTGAGCCGGGGGTTGGAAAAGCTCCCCCAGCGGGACCGGGATATCCTGATGTACCGCTACATACTGGAGATGAGCGATGAGGAGATCGCCGGGCTGCTGAATATCAGGCCGGGCAGCGTGCGCATGTGCCTGAGCCGTGCCCGAAAAAATGCCTTTGCGGTGCTGGAGGCGGAGGAGATGCTGATATGAACTACGAATATCCACTGAATAGGAACCGCCTGCGGATAGAGCAGGAGGAGCTGCTGTTGAAGATGGCGCTTTTCCGCTACCTGGAGCGGGAAAATGACCGCCTGCGGGCCGGGATGCAGGAACAGCCCGACCTGCCGGAGGACCTGGAAAGTGCGGAACACGCCGTGGACCGTGCCATGCGGCGGCAGCGCTGGCAGGTCATCGGGCAAAAGGCCTGGCAGGTCTCCGGGCGGGTGGTTACCCGGGTGGCTGTGGTGTTCCTTACCTTTTTCATCTGTTTAAGTACCGCCTTTGCGGTATCTCCGTCGGTCCGGGGCGCCGTTTACAAGATGATAATTTCCCCGCAGGACCGCTTTACCCTCGTGCAGGTAGACCCCACCGTATCCGACGCATTCATTGATGCGGATCTCTATACATGGGAGCACTGTTTTGCCCCAACATACTTGCCGAAGGGTTATAAGCTGATAACATTCGATGACATTGCAGGCAATATGTTAATCGTCCGCTACGAGAAAGGAAAGAATTTTATTCAGATAAACCAGGCACCGGCTAATGTGCAAAGCAGTATTCATATCGATTCAGAAAACGCTCAAACCACCAAGTCGATAATGATTGGAAGCAGTGAAGGAATATACAACCTTAAAGACGGTAAAACACAAATCGTGTGGCAAGTTGGTGGGTGTTTGGTTGATGTTTTTTCAAATGAAGATACTGATGAAGTAATTAAGGTCGCGCAGGGCATTCAGCTGCTCCGATAGGTTGTTAATATAAACAAATCGCAATCCCCGAGTTTGTGTAAAACGCAGATTCGGGGTTTTTTTGTTGCAAAATGCCGTTTGTATACAGGGTAAAACAAAAAAGGAGCCTTTGCCGGCTCCTTTTCTTTATGCCTTGTTTGTGGTGCCGGTCAGCAGCGCCATCAGCGCGATGCGTCCGGTGACCTTTACCTTGCCGTAAATATTGGAAAGGTGCTTGCTGAGGGTGGCGGGCGCCAGGTACAGCTTTTCGCATATCTCCTCGGTGGAAAGATTGCGGCATACCAGCTCGGCTATCTCGGTCTCCCGCTTGGTCAGCCCATAGCCGGCCGCCGCCTGCCGCAGGCGCTCGGCGGGCAGCACCCCGGCGGCGGGTTCCGCCAGCAGGTCGTAGAATTTCCGCTCCAGCGCGTC
>CALERQ010000249.1 GCA_937907305.1 uncultured Clostridia bacterium
CCATAACAATGCCGTTCATCACCAGGGCCACATACTGCACCATGGCAAAGATATCGCCGCCGGAAGCTGTGGAAATACCGCTTTGTATGCGGCTGCCGCCAAAGTACAGCACAGCGACCACTACCAGGTTCATCAGGGCGATGGCAATAGGCGCCACTAGGCCCATCTTGGTATTCGCTTCAATGATATGCTCCGCCATCACACGGGTGGCCTCAGCTATGCGGCCCTGCTCCTGCTCCTCCCGGTTAAAGGCCCGGATGACACGGATGCCGTGCAGCCGCTCCCGCACCAGGTCGTTCTGCTTATCGCAGAACTGGTCACTGATCTTCCACAGCGGCTCCACCTTGCGGCCGATGGCCAGCACCAGCAGCGTAATGAGTGGCATCGCCACCAGGATAATGAGCGCCAGCGTGCTGTCCTTGGAAAAGGCCAGCACCACACCGCCGAAAAACAGCACCGGAATGGTGATGATATTGCTTGAAAGCATATCGGCCACCCAGGCCAGCGTCCCCACATCGTGGGTGGAACGGGTAAGCAGCGCCGAAGCGCCGATGCGGCTGACCTCCTCAAAGGTCAGGGTATTCACCCGGCCAAAAACCGCCGCGCGCAGGTCGGCGCAGAAGCCGGAAACCACCTGGGTGCGGCACCAGGTACCGGCCGCCACCGCCCCCAGCGAGAGCAGCGTGACCAGCAGCATTTTGCCGCAGCAGCGCAGGATATAGTCCCAATCGGAGGTGTAAATGCCGCCGTCCAGAATATCGCTCATGATGGTGGGCAGCAGCAGCGAGCAGACGCTGGAAACAGCGATCAGCAGCATGCCCAGCAGCATTTTCCCTCGATAGGGCTTAAGATATGGCAAAATTCGTTTCATAATTTCTCCGTCGGTTTATGGGTTCAGCTCTCTCCCCGCATCTGAAAAAAGGCGCAAAAATGCCGAGAGTGACAACACTCTCGGCAAAGCGTAATGGCACCTTGGTTCAGGCGGACTTACAGAGAGAGCTGCTGTGCAGATATTCGGTTGGTTCCGGTGCGGAACTTATTCATCTTGTTGTTGTGCAAAGTCTTCATTTCAGCAGCTCCTTTCTTTCGTATTTTGGCATCGAAAAGAGTATAGCACACTGCCCCGGCGATTGCAAGCACTTTTTCCCGCCCCTGCATTCCGGCGGCACGCCTCCGCTTTGCCTCGGGGCGCCGTTTGTGCCAAACGGGTCACCCCTCGCCCGCTCCGCCGCGCCGCCTGCCCCGCACTTTTGGGAGCCGCTACTCCACCAGGTACCCCACCCCAAAGCGGGTGCGGATAAACTCGGAAAGCCCGGCAGCCTCCAGCTTTTTGCGCAGGCGGTTCACATTCACGGTCAGGGTGTTCTCATCCACAAAGCTGTCGGTCTCCCACAGCCGCTGCATCAGCAGCTCACGGCTCACCACCTGGCCCTTGCGCTCCATCAGGCACAGCAGGATGCGGTATTCGTTTTTGGTCAGGTCGATGGTTTTCCCCTCATACTGCAGGGTCTGGTCGGCGGTGTTCAGCACCGCTCCCCGGCACTCCGGCGCCGGCAGGGCGGTCTCCAGCCGGTAGCTGCGCCGCAGCATGGCCTGCACCTTGGCCACCAGCACGCTGCCATCAAATGGCTTGGCGATGAAATCATCACCGCCCATGTTCATCGCCATCACGATGTTCATGTTATCGGCCGCCGAGGAGATAAAAATGATGGGCGCCGCGGTCCTCTGCCGCAGCTGGCCGCACCAGTAGTAGCCATCGTAGCTGGGCAGCTTGATATCCAGCAGGATCAGATGGGGCTGATAGGTTTCGAACTCCCCGATGATGTTGCGGAAATCCTGCACCGGCCGTGCCTC
>CALERQ010000250.1 GCA_937907305.1 uncultured Clostridia bacterium
CACAAATTTCCATTCGCTTTTTGTGCAATATTTTGCCCCGGCGGGGCTGTTGTAAATTCCGCCCAAAGCAGATATAATGAGGCTGAACACATTATGACAGATAGGAGGCGCGGCAATGAAGGTTTTGATCCTGAACGGCAGCCCCCGTGTGGGCGGCAATACCACTGTGGCGGTGGAGGAGATGGAAAGGATCTTCCGGGAGGAAGGCGTGGAGGTGGAAACGGTGCAGGTGGGCGCGCGGGATATCCGGGGGTGCATAGCCTGCGGCAAATGCGCCGAAACCGGCCGGTGCGTCTTTGATGACATTGTAAACGAGCTGGCGCCCAAGCTGGAGGCGGCGGACGGCCTGGTGGTGGCCAGTCCCGTCTATTACGCCAGCGCCAATGCCACGCTGGTGGCCTGCCTGACAAGGCTTTTTTACAGCAGCCACTTTGATAAATCCATGAAGGTGGGGGCCAGTGTGGTGTGCGCGCGGCGCGGCGGGTGCAGCGCGGCCTTTGATGAGCTGAACAAATTCTTTACCATAGCGGGGATGCCGGTCGCTTCCAGCCAGTACTGGAACAGCATCCACGGGCGGGCGCCCGGCGAGGCCGAGCAGGACGAGGAAGGCCGGCAGACCATGCGCACGCTGGCCCGCAATATGACCTTCCTGATGCGGAGCATCGCGCTGGGCCGGGAGAAATACGGCCTGCCCCAGCGGGAAGCGCCCATCCGCACCAATTTTATCAAATAAGCGCAGCAAAAAAGGCCGCCCGGCTGGGGCGGTCTTTTGGTTTGCGGGGGTTGCTTATTCCTGCGGAGCGGCGGGTTCCTCGGCGGGGGTCTCGGGCTCGGCGGCGGGGGCTTCCTCGGCGGGTTCTTCCTCCAGCTCCACTTCGGCGGCGGGGAAATTTTCGCCATGGATGGCGCTCCAGGCTTCGCCAGCGGCGCCCTTTACCTTTTCGATGAACTCGGGGGCTTTTTCCTGCACGGCACCGATGGCGGCAGCGGCCTTTTCCCGGACCTCGGGGGCCTTCTCCCGCACCTTGGCGGCGGTTTCCTCGTACACCTCGCGGGCGGCTTCCTTTACGCCGTAGACGGTATCATTGGCATCCACGGTGCCATCGCCGTTCAGATCCGCGTTTGCGTTCTTCTTTTCGTTGTACTTCTGCGCTACCTTAACGGCAGCATAGGCGGTGCCGGCGGCAACGCCCAGGCCCAGCAGATTTTTCAGAAATCCCATAATACGACCTCCTAAAATGAATTTTTTATGGTGATACGGGCGGCGGGCGGAAAAGGGGTGGGGTGGCAAGGCCGTCCCCGAAGGAAGGCTCGCGCCCGGCGTAAGACGGGCTTATGCCTTTCGAGGGGACAACGCAGCCAGCACCCGCTTTTGCGTTCGCCGCCTGGGTTGTCTTTTTATCAAAAGCCCAATTTGGTAAAGACCCACGGCCACAGGAAGGTGCCGAACAGACCCATGAGGCCATAACGCAGGGCGTGGCACCACATCATATCGGGCAGCAGGGCCTTAAGGCCGATGCGGATGGCCATGATAAGCGCAAAGCCCAGAATGAGCCGCAGCGCCCCACCGAAGAAGCCATTGGCGGAGCGGAACTCCACCAGGCCGTCCTCCAGCCACATGCCCAGCACGGCACCCACGCCCATCGCCAGGGTCTTTACACTATCGCCGGAGGGGCTGACCAGCAGCATCAGGCCGGAAAGCAATACAGCGGCGGCCATAAGCAGCAGGCGATGCTGATAAAAGCGGCGGAACAGCAGCCCGCACACCCAGGCGCACAGCAGGCCCAGCACCGCGCCCACGATGGTATCGGTGGGGTAATGGACACCAAGATAGACCCGGGAGAGCATGACCAGCAGGATGACCGCGATGCCGCAGACCTTGATCCCGGGCTTGCGGCCATTGATGAGGCTGCCGTAGATGCTGCCGGCAGTCTGGCTGTGGCCGCTGGGGAAGGACCAGGAGGCGGAAAGGTGCTCGGTATCCACCAGCAGGCCCTTTACCTTGACATAGCGCAGGTCGCTGAACTGCTCATTGAGGAAAGGCCGCGGCCGGCAAATGATATCCTTGAGCAGGCCGTTGAGGCTCATGGCGGTGTAAAGGGAGAACAGGAGATATTCGCCGATCCGCTTATCCCAGCACCAGTACACGGCAATGAGCAGCAGGATGGCGAAGGTCTCCTCACCCAGGAAGGTGAGCGCCAGCATGATCTTATCCATCACGGCGCCGCTCAGCTGCTGGATGGCGGCCATCACGGCGTGATCAAAAGGCTGGCAGAGCTGCAAAAGGGTAGCCATAGGGGAACTCCTTTCGGTCGCTTTGTTTTTTTGCGAAAGACGGCAGACTGTGGGTAAGTCTGCCGCCGGGGGTGCGTGATTTTACAGAATGACCTCGCCGTAGACTTCACCGGAGCAGCCGGCGGCATTGGCTTCATCGGTATCCAGGTGGCAGGCGGTGCCGGCCGTGGGGGAAACACGGCAGATAACATCATCGAACACCAGGCTGCGGTCATCGCTGTCAATTTTCAGGCGGACGATCTGCTTATCCTTGACACCGAACTTCTCACCGTCCTCCGGAGTGAAGTGGATGTGGCGCTTGGCAACGATAACGCCTTCCTTCAGCTCAATCTCGCCCTTGGGGCCGACCAGACGGCAGCCGGGGGTACCGGCCAGGTCACCGGATTCCCGCACGAAGGGGGCGATGCCGATGGAGCGGGCGTCGGTCATGGAAAGCTCGACCTGAGTCTGAGGGCGGACGGGACCGAGGACCGAGATCATCCCCATGGACTTTTTGGGGCCGATGACCTCAACTTTTTCATTGGTGGCGAACTGGCCGGGCTGGGAAAGCGCTTTTTTGAAGGTCAGCTCGAAGCCCTCGCCGAACAGGGTCTCCAGATCCTGCTGGGAAAGGTGCAGATGACGGGCGGAAGTTTCTACTAATACTTTTGCCATAGGGGGATGCCTCCTTATTGTCGCATACTTTTTTGTCCATAATATTATAACACCCATGTTCTGTTTTGCAAAGAGTCTAATTATCTGATATAATGGATTTATCGAAAAATTTACAAAAGGAGGCGACACCCATGATGGACTGGGAGAGCCTGAGAGATACCGCGCTGCACTGCACCGCCTGCAAGCTGTGCCAGGGCCGGCACCATGTGGTCTTTGGGGTGGGCAACCCCAAAGCGGAGATCATGTTCATCGGGGAGGGGCCAGGCCAGCACGAGGATGAGCAGGGAGAGCCCTTTGTGGGGCGCAGCGGCCAGCTGATGGACAAAATGCTGCACTACATCGACCTGGACCGCAGCCGCAATATCTACATAGCCAATATAGTAAAGTGCCGCCCGCCGCAGAACCGTGACCCGGAGCAGGAGGAGATCGCCGCCTGCATGGGCTACCTGCGCAACCAGGTAGCGCTCATCCGGCCCAAGATCATTGTGTGCGTGGGGCGCATTGCCGCCATGACGCTGATCCAGCCGGACTACAAGGTGACCCGCCAGCATGGCGAGTGGATCCAGAAAAACGGGGTGTGGATGATGGGGACCTTCCACCCGGCGGCACTGCTGCGCAATCCCTACAATACCAAAAACGGCTTCGCGGATTTTCTCTCGCTGCGGGAGAAGATACAGGAGCTGGGGATAGAGATATGATCTTTGCACCGGGAGGGCCTGCGGGCCCTCCTTTTTTGCGCCTTTCGCGTGGTGAGCGGAGGGGGTAAGGCGGCCCGCAGGGCCGGGCGCCGCAGGCGCCCGTGGGGCGGCGAAGCCGCCCTAAAACCGTCCCGGAGGGACGGTTTGCCCTGCGGGCCGAACCGGCACTCTGCAGGAACCTGGGGCAACATCCACCGGGGCGGCATAGAATGGCAGCAGCGGGCGCGACTGCCATACCCCGCCGAAAGGAGCATTATGATGGAAAAGACTACCCTTTGCCGTTGGTTTATGGGGTGTAATTCCCAAAACGGGTTTTATTCACTGTTCGGGCAGTTCACCCAGCCGGAGGAGGGCTGGCGCTGCATCCTTATTAAGGGCGGGCCGGGCACCGGCAAATCCACCCTGATGAAACGGGTGGTGAAGCTGGCCCTGCAGCGCGGCCAGCAGGTAGAGGAGATCCACTGCTCCTCCGATGCCGCCAGCCTGGATGGCGTCATTCTGCCGCGGCAAAAGACGGTACTGCTGGACGCCACCCCGCCCCATGCGCTGGAACCGCAGTTCCCCGGCGCGGTGGAGCAGCCGTTTTCCCTGTGCGGGTGCTGGGATGAGGAGCTTCTGTACGCCCGACGGGAGGAGATCGTCCGGCTGGGACAGGAGATCAGCGGGCTGCACCGGCAGGCGGCACGGTATCTTTCCGGGGCGGGGGCGCTGCTGGGGGAGGTGCGCCGACTGGCGGCGGAGACCCTGAACCGGGAAAAAATCGAGCACTATGTGCAGCGGCTGGCCGCCCGGGAGCTGCCTGACCGGGGCAGGCCGGGTCATGAGGAGTTGCGGCTGCTCTCCGCGGTGACCGATCGAGGCGCAATTTTGTTTCATGAAACAATTTTGGCACTGTGCGAGCGGGTCATCTGTCTGGAGGACCCCTGCGGGGCGGCGGCCGCGGCACTGCTGCCCCGACTGAGGGATGAAGTGGTGGCGCGGGGTTACCATATCATCAGCTGTCCCTGTCCCCTCTCCCCCGAAAAGCTGGATCATCTGCTGATTCCGGAGGTGGGGCTGGCCTTTGTGACCAGCAACAGCCTGCATCGGGTGCCGGTGGCGGGCCAGGCCATCCACGCCCAGCGTTTTACCGATGGCAGCGCCATGAAGGCCCGGCGGGTGCGCATCCGCTTTTTGCAAAAGACAGCCGCGACACTGCTGCGGCAGGCGGAGCTGGCCACTGCCGAGGCACACCGGCGGCACGACGAGCTGGAACGGTACTACATCAAGGCAACGGACTTTTCCAAAGTGGACCGCCTGACGGAGGGGCTGCTGAAAAAGCTGGCGGCGGAAATGTAGTTTGTGCGGGGAACGGGGCGGGCCGCAGGCCCGGCGGCGCAGCCGCCGACACGGGCGCAGCCCGTGTGCCCGCCTTCGGCGGGCGGCCTGCGGCCCGCTTCCCCTGCCCCCTGCACAAACCAAAAAACAGGAGCCTGGCCTTTACCGCAGACTCCTGCTTTATTCTGTTACTTATCGCTGAAGCAGCCCCTCAGCCGTTCCGCAAAGCTCTTGCGCTTCTGGTAGTTCTTATCACCCAGCGCCGCGTCGAATTCCCGCAGCTTATCCTTCTGGGCCTTGGTCATGCTCTTGGGCACTTCCACCACCACACGCACATACTGGTCGCCGCGGCCGCGGCCGTTCAGAGCGGGGATCCCCTTATCCCGCAGGCGGAATACCGTCCCGCTTTGGGTGCCCTCCGGCACATGGTAGCTCACCTTGCCGTCCACAGTGGGGACTACAATATCATCGCCAATGGCCGCCTGGGCAAAGGTAATGGGGATCTCGCACCAGATATCATAGCCGTCACGCTCAAAGAGCGGATCGGGCCGGACGCTGACTGTCACACGCAGATCACCGGCGGGGCCGCCGTTGCGGCCGCTGTCGCCCTGGCCGCGCACCGCTACGGTCTGGCCGTCATCAATGCCGGCGGGGATATTGACGGTCACAGTCTTGCTGACCTTGACACGGCCCTTGCCGCCGCACTTGGGGCAAGGTTCCTTGATGATGCGCCCCCGGCCGCCGCAGCGGGAACAGGGCTGCTGCATCTGCATCACGCCGATGGCGGTCTGACGCCGCACGGTCACCTGGCCAGTGCCGTGGCAGTCGGGACAGGTTTCGGGGCTGGTGCCCTTCTTGGCGCCGCTGCCGCCGCATTCGCTGCAGTTTTCCAGGCGGGAGACCTTGATATCCCGGGTGCAGCCCTTTACCGCCTCCATAAAGGAGATGGTGACCTGCGCCTCCCGGTGCTCGCCGCGGATGGATCCATTGGGATCCCTTACCCGGCCGCCGCCGAAGCCGCCAAAGCCGCCCCCGCCGAAGATGTCTCCGAACAAATCGCCCAGATCGCCAAAGCCGCCAAAACCGCCGCTAAAGCCGCCCGCTCCACCGGCCGCGCCGCCGCCATAGCTGGGGTCTACCCCGGCAAAGCCGACCTGATCGTACCGCTGGCGCTTCTCCTTATCGGAGAGCACCTCGTACGCCTCGTTGACCTCCTTGAACTTGGCCTCGGCTTCCTTATCGCCGGGGTTCAGGTCGGGGTGGTACTTCTTTGCCAGCTGGCGAAAAGCCTTTTTTATTTCATCTTCGCTTGCGCCCTTTTGCAGGCCCAGCACTTCATAGTAATCTCTTTTCTCTGCCATTCATCTCACCCTTTTTTACAGGATCATGCAGAGAAAATGGTTTTATCCTCTGCAAGCAGGACAGCGCAGCGGCAAAACTGCCTCTGCGCGCCCCATTACAAGTTGTTTTTTCGGTTAGTTATCGTCTACCTCGCGGTAATCGGCGTCTACCACACCGTCATCGGGGGCAGCGCCCGCACCGGCCGCGCCGCCCATATCGGGGCCGGCGGCACCGGCTGCGCCGGCATTGGACTGATATACCTTGCCGAAGATCTCCATGGAAACCTTGGCCAGGTCATCGGTCGCGGCCTTGATCATCTCGTCATCGGTGCCCTTCAGCGCTTCCTTCACGGCCTCGGTCTTTTTCTCGATGGTGGCCTTATCGTCAGCGGAGATCTTATCGCCCAGGTCCTTCACGGTCTTTTCGGTCTGGTACACGATCTGATCGGCATTGTTGCGGGTATCGATGGCCTCGCGGCGCTTCTTATCCTCAGCGGCGTACTGCTCAGCTTCCTTCACGGCACGCTCCACATCGTCCTTGTTCATGTTGGTGGAGGAGGTGATGGTGATGCCGGTCTCCTTGCCGGAGCCCAGATCCTTGGCGGATACATGGACAATGCCGTTGGCATCGATATCGAAGGTCACTTCGATCTGCGGAACGCCACGGGGAGCGGCGGGGATGCCGGTGAGCTGGAAGTTGCCCAGGGTCTTGTTATCGGCAGCCATTTCACGCTCGCCCTGCAGTACATGGACCTCAACGGTGGTCTGACCATCGGCAGGGGTGGTGAAGATCTGAGTCTTCTTGGTGGGGATGGTGGTGTTGCGCTCGATGACCTTGGTCATAACGCCGCCCAGGGTCTCCACGCCCAGGGACAGAGGAGTAACATCCAGGAGCAGCAGGCCCTTCACATCGCCGGTGAGAACACCGCCCTGCAGGGCAGCGCCCAGGGCCACGCACTCATCGGGGTTGATGCCCTTGAAGGGCTCCTTGCCCATGAAGTTCTTAACGGCTTCCTGAACAGCGGGGATACGGGTGGAGCCGCCTACCAGCAGCACCTTGCCGATATCGGAGGGCTTGAGGCCCGCATCGGAGAGGGCATTGCGTACCGGGCCCATGGTGGATTCCACCAGGTCGGCGGTCAGCTCATTGAACTTGGCGCGGGTGATGGTCATATCAAAGTGCTTGGGGCCGGTGGCATCCGCGGTGATGAAGGGCAGGTTCACATTGGTCTGGGTCATGCCGGAAAGGTCGCATTTCGCCTTCTCGGCAGCCTCTTTCAGACGCTGGTGTGCCATCTTATCCTTGCGCAGGTCGATGCCGTTGGTCTTCTGAAAATCATCGGCCATGTAGTTGAGCAGGCGCTCATCAAAGTCATCGCCGCCCAGGTGGTTGTTACCGGCGGTAGCCAGTACCTCCTGTACGCCGTCGCCCATTTCGATGATGGAAACATCGAAGGTGCCGCCGCCCAGGTCGTATACCATGATCTTCTGCTCGTTTTCCTTATCGATGCCGTAAGCGAGTGCAGCCGCGGTCGGCTCATTGATGATACGCTTGACCTCCAGACCAGCGATGCGGCCGGCATCCTTGGTGGCCTGACGCTGGGCATCGGTGAAGTAGGCGGGGACGGTGATGACCGCTTCGGTGACCTTTTCGCCCAGATAGGCTTCCGCGTCGGTCTTCAGCTTCTGCAGGATCATAGCGGAGATCTCCTGAGGGGTGTACTGCTTGCCATCGATGTTCACCTTGTAATCGGTGCCCATGTGGCGCTTGATGGAAGAGATGGTCTTTTCGGGATTGGTGATAGCCTGGCGCTTGGCCACCTGGCCTACCAGACGCTCATTGTCTTTGAACGCTACAACAGAGGGGGTCGTACGTGCGCCCTCGCTATTGGGGATGACGACGGCTTCGCCGCCTTCCATAACTGCTACGCAGGAATTGGTGGTACCAAGGTCGATGCCGATGATCTTACTCATAATCTATTCCTCCTAAAAACTACTGTGAATTGGTTTGATTTATGTGAATTTGAATTGCTGACTTGATTTAATTGGCCTGCTGCACCATGGCGTGCCGCAGGATGCGGTCTCCGCGGCGGTAGCCGCTTTGGAAGACCTGCGCCACCACATTTTTGCCGAGGGATTCATCCTCGATGTGCATGACGGCATTGTGCAGATTGGGGTCGAAGGGCTCTCCGGCTTTGCCGAAGGTCTCCACGCCCATCTTCTTGAGGTATTCCTCAAAGCCCGTTTGGATCATCTTGATGCCGGTGAGGTAATTTTCATCGGCACAGGGGGTATCCAACGCCCGCTGGAGGTTATCCAGCAGCGGCAGCAGTTCCTTCAGGGTATTCGCTACTGCATCGGGATAGACATTTTCGCGTTCCTTTTGGGTGCGGCGGCGGTAGTTATCGTACTCGGCCATCAGGCGGAGATAACGGTCCTCCAGTTCCTTTTTTTCGGCCTCGCACTTTTCCAGCGCTTCCGCTTCCCGGCTCTTTTTCTTTTTGCCCTTTTTCTGCTCCGGGGCGGCTTCCTCGGCGGGCTCGGCGGCTTCGGCCGTCTGCTCCGTCATCAGCTCTTCCTCGGGGGCGGTGTTTTTGTTTTCCTGATCCACAGGGTCTCTCTCCTTTCGCGGTTTACAGGCCGTTATTCAGTGTGTCGCTCAGCATCCGGCTCAGCATATTGGCGAAGTACTCCACATGGGGGATGAGCCGGGCGTAATCCATGCGGACGGGGCCTACCAGCCCCAGGGCGCCGATGGAATCCTCCCCGATGCGGTAACGGGCAACGATCATGGAGGAATTCTCCATTTCGGAGCGGGCATTTTCCCGCCCCACGCTGACAAACAGGTCATTTTCCCGGCTGCCGATGATCCGCAGCATTTCCTCGCGGGAATCGAGCAGACGGTACAGCCGGTCGGCCACATTTCTCAGCTCGGGGTGTTCCAGCAGATTTCCCGTGCCGCTGCGGTACAGAGCACCTTCGCAGGCTTCCCGGCACAGCTCGTAAATGGCGGCCAGAAGCGGCGCGAAGATATCGGTGTGCTCGCCCAGGGTAAAGGCCATCGAATTGATGTACTGGGCCGTGATCTCATTGAGGCTGCGCCCGGCCAGGCGGCCATTGGCGAAGCTCTGGAAGAAATCCACCACATTGGGGGTCAGATTGAAATTGACTCGGCAGACCTTGTTTTTCACCATGCCATTGCTGCACAGCAGCAGGATGACAACGGTATGCGCCGTGGCCGGAATAATCTCGATGCGCTTGACAAAGAGGCTCTGACGGGAGATGGTGGTAGAAATGGCGAAGCAGCCGGTTTCCTTGGCCAACATCCGGGTGGCGCCTTCCAGCACACGGTTGGGATCGGGGT
Source organism: uncultured Clostridia bacterium (assembly GCA_937907305.1). Taxonomy (GTDB): domain Bacteria; phylum Bacillota; class Clostridia; order Oscillospirales; family Ruminococcaceae; genus Angelakisella. The sequence continues at coordinate 9,669 of CALERQ010000250.1, forward strand.
CGCAGTAATTGAACAGGGCATCGATCTCTCCGCGGGTGGCGTCCTCCAGCGGCTGGGGACTCATCAGGTGATCGAGGTAGTAGCGCAGGCCGCGGTGGGTGGGGATGCGCCCGGCGGAGGTGTGGGGCTGTTCGATGTAGCCCTGCTCGCCGAGATAAGCCAGGTCATTGCGGACGGTAGCGGAGGAGACGGTATCCTCCAGCATGGCGGCGATCAGCTTGGAGCCGATGGGCTCGCCGGTGCGGATGTAGCTTTCCACCACGCAGGTGAGGATCCTGCTTTTTCTGGGATCCAGCTCCATATTGCTCCCTCCTTCTTAGCACTCACTTGCTTCGAGTGCTAACGATTATTATTGTACTCACTTTTTCGCGGTTGTCAATAGGGTTCACAAATAATTTACAACTATTTTTCGCAGTCCCCGTTGCAGAGTGCTAAGCACATGCTATAATGAGGAAAAACTGCCCGGCAAGCTTCCCGCGCGGGCTTAGCGCACATGGGCGCGCGTACGCGCACGCGCGAGGGAGCCAATCATAAATGACCGGTGAGCAGGGACAGGTGGAGAAAGGCGGGGCGCAGCCCGACCGCCCCCGCAGGGGGCGGTCACGGCGGGCGAAGCCCGCCGACTCCGGCGAAGCCGGAGGGGCTGCGCCCCGTATCCCGGGCCCTGTACTTACCTGCCAAAGGAGAGAATGCAAACCATGTTCCAAAACAAATGGTTTTATCTGTTCTGCATATCCATGCTGCCTATTGTGGAGCTGCGGGGCGGCATCCCGGCCGGGGCGGCGATGGGGCTGCCCTTTTGGCCGGTGTACCTCACCTGCGTACTGGGCAACCTGCTGCCGGTACCGTTCCTTATCTTATTCGCAAAAAAGATACTGGAGTTTCTCTCTACTTTGCCCCGTATCGGCGGGTTCTTCCAGAAAATCATCCGCCGGGCAGACCAAAAAGCAGCCGAGATCGGCCATTACGAAAAGTGGGGGCTGTTCCTCTTTGTGGCCATCCCGCTGCCGGGCACCGGCGCCTGGACCGGTTCGCTGGTGGCAGCGGTGCTGCGGATGCGCGTCTGGCAGGCGTTCCTGGTCATCACGGCCGGGGTGCTGGTCAGCGGATTCATCACCGGCGGTATCGTCTATGGACTGTTTACCGCGCTGGCGTAATACAGTAGTACATATATAAAGTATAAAACGGAGAAGACCCCCTGCTTTCGCAGAGGGCCTTTTCCGTTTAGAGAGAAAATGAAAGAAGAATAAAGAGGAAGGCTGATTTATTCCGCCATGCCTTCGCGGATGATCGCTTCCGCCTGGGCTGCTTCCGCTTTGGAAAGTTGGGGAGTACCAAGCAGTGGGTATTCGATACCCAAACTATCGTACTTGACCTTGCCCATGGAATGGTAAGGCAGTACCTCCAGTTTTTCCAGATTGGTCAGCGTCTTGAGGTAGCGTCCGAGTGCCAGCAGTTCCTCCCGCTGGAAGGTGATGCCCGGCACAACGACATGACGGATCCACACCGGTTTTCCGATTTTTTTGAGATGCTCCGCGAAGGCGAAGACCCGCGCATTGCTGTGGCCGGTCAGCTTTTTGTGTTCCTCCTCAAACATATGCTTGATATCGAGGAGCACCAAATCGGTGACGGTCAGCAGCTTTTCGGCTTTTTCGGTATGGTCGGGATCAAACAGGATGCCGCAGGTATCCAGCGCCGTGTGGATCCCATTCTGCTTAGCTTTGGTAAAAAGCTCGGTGAGAAAATCAATTTGGAGCATCGGCTCGCCGCCGGTAGCGGTGATGCCGCCGGAGGTGTAGAACTCCCGGTTGCGGGTGATCTTCTCGATGATCTCATCGGCGGTCATCTGGGTACCGCCCGCCATCTCCCAGGTATCGGGATTGTGGCAATAGAGGCACCGCATGGGGCAGCCCTGGAAAAACACGACATAGCGGATTCCGGGGCCATCCACCGTGCCAAAGCTCTCAAGAGAGTGAATGCGTCCAGTCAGTTCCAGCATGGCGATCACATTCTCTCGTGGAAGGTGCGGGAGATGACCTCATCCTGCTGGGCACGGGTCAGCTTGATGAAGTTGACAGCGTAGCCGGAAACGCGGATGGTCAGCTGCGGATACAACTCGGGATGAGCCTGAGCATCCAGCAGAGTCTCGCGGTTGAGCACATTGACATTGAGGTGATGCGCATGCTTGCCAAAGTAGCCATCCATGAGGCCGACGAGGTTGGTCACGCGCTGCTCATCGTTCTTGCCCAGGGCATCGGGAACGATGGAGAAGGTATTGGAGATACCGTCCTGAGAATCCATAAAGGGGATCTTGGCAACAGAAGCCAGGGAAGCAACGGCGCCGTGGCTATCGCGGCCATGCATGGGATTGGCGCCGGGAGCAAAAGGCTCGCCGCCCTTACGGCCATCCGGGGTGGAACCGGTATTCTTACCATAGCTGACATTGGAGGTGATGGTAAGGATGGATGTGGTATGGATACCGTTGCGGTAGGTGGGATACTCACGGATATAATTGATGAAGCGATGCAGGATATCCTTGCCGATCTCGTCCGCGCGGTCATCATCGTTGCCATACTTGGGATAATCGCCCTCTACCTCGTAATCCACGGCCAGGCCCTGCTCATTGCGGATGACCTTGACCTTGGCGTACTTGATGGCGGAGAGAGAATCGATGACAACGGAGAAGCCGGCGATGCCGGTAGCAAACCAGCGAGTGACTTCCTTATCGTGCAGGGCCATCTCCAGGGACTCGTAGCAGTATTTATCGTGCATGTAGTGGATAATATTGAGGGCATTGACATAAACACCGGCCAGCCACTTCATCATATCCATGTACTTTTCCATGACCTCATCGTAATCGAGGTACTCGGAGGTGATGGGACGGTACTTGGGGCCGACCTGATGGCCGTTCATCTCATCCACGCCGCCATTGATGGCATACAGCAGGCACTTGGCCAGGTTGGCGCGGGCGCCGAAGAACTGCATTTCCTTGCCGATACGCATGGAAGAAACGCAGCAGGCAATACCGTAGTCATCACCGTGAACGGGACGCATAACATCATCGTTCTCGTACTGGATGGCAG
>CALERQ010000251.1 GCA_937907305.1 uncultured Clostridia bacterium
ATTATTTTGTGTTAATTTCCAGCAAAAAGTTTCACTTATTGTTCATAAACGCTTCACACCTTTTCCCACGCGATGCTCTATAATAAAATCACAGCAAGGGAGTAACAAACCCAAGCTGAAAACCTCCTCAAAACCCCTCAGATTACAGTCAACACATTAACCTCTCTCTTACCTCTATCACACAATTGTCACAAGCACAGAAAAACCGTCGCAGCAATGCGGCGGTTTTTCTGCTTCTTTTATTTCTTTTCTTTTTACCGGAACCAGATAAGATACACAGCCAGCGCCGCCTGTACCGCCATAATGGCCGGCACACCCCAGCGGAACAGATTGTGCAGCGTCTTGTGGTGGAATACCCGCATCCCGCAGAATACCCCCACCGAACCGCCCAGAGCGGCGGTCAGCATCAGCGTCCGCTCCCGGATGCGCCAGCGCTCATGCTTCGCCTTGTATTTATCGATCCCCATCATGGCAAAGCCCGCAAGATTGACAATAATAAGATAGCACACCAGCCAGAATACCGGCTCCTTTATCCATTCGCTCCACGGCATATTCTCGTCTCCTTTGTGTTTCTTTGCCCATTATACACCCTTTTCCTTTGGCACACCAGCCCCTCTCTGTGGTTTGACAATCTCCCTCCCTTTGATGTAAAATAGATATAGTATATTATAACACCTGTAATATAATCATTCGGCATTTTTCGGGAAAGGCGGTGCGGCATGAAAAAAATATTGCGCTTTCTCATCAGCAGGGTATTCTGGTTTTCTCTGCTCATCGTGGTCCAAATCGGCATTTTCGCCGTTATCCTGTTCAATATCAGCAGCTACTCCAGCTATATTTACGCCGCCTTTGTGCTGCTCAGCCTTGCCATCGTCATCTGGCTGGTCGCCAAGGATGATAACCCCTCCTACAAGATCACCTGGATCATCCTCATTATGACGCTGCCGGTGGTGGGCTGGTTCTTCTACCTCAAGTTCGGCAATAAAACACTGCCCCACCGCTACCGGGAGAAAATTGCCGCCAATGAAGCGGCCCACCCGGCGCTCTTTACCACCGAGGAAGGCGATACCACCGCCCTGCTGGAGCAATATCCCCACCACCGCGTCCTCACCGATTATATCCGCAATATCTCCGGCTTCCCGGTCTATGGCGGCACCCAGGTGGAATATGCCCCCCTGGGCGAGGATTTCTTCCGCCAGCTGATGCAGGAGCTGCCCAAGGCAAAAAAATTCATCTTCCTTGAGTATTTCATCCTCGAAAAAGGCCTGATGTGGGATTCCGTCCTGGAGATCCTGCGGGAGCGGGCCGCCGCCGGGGTGGAGGTCTGCGTCATCTACGATGACTTCGGCTGCATCCAGCGGCTTTCCGCCAGCTACCCCAGGGAACTGGCCGGCTACAATATCAAGGCCGTAATGTATAACGCCATGCGCCCCAGCATGGATCCCAGCCTTAATTACCGCGACCACCGCAAGATCTGCGTCATCGATGGCCAGGTAGGCTTCACCGGCGGCATCAACCTGGCCGATGAATACATCAACGAAGTGGAGCGCTTCGGCCACTGGAAGGATACCGCCGTGCTGCTGCGCGGCTCGGCCGTTCGCAGCCTTACCCGCATGTTCCTCCAGCAGTGGACCCTGAACGCCGGCAGCGATACCCTCGATTACCCCGAGGAGGAATACCTCAGCGCGCAGGCGCTCCCGGCGCAGGGCTATGTGCAGCCCTACCCCGATACCCCCCTGGATCACTTTAATGTGGCAGAAAACGCCTATCTGCACCTCATCCAGCGTGCGGACCGCTATGTCTATATCACCACACCCTACCTCATCCTGGATAATGAATTCGTCACCACCCTGAAAACCGCGGCGGAAAGCGGTGTGGATGTCCGCATCATCACCCCCTCCCACCCGGATAAATGGTATGTCCATATGGTCAGCCGCTCCTATTACCAAACCCTTATTCAAAGCGGTGTCAAGATCTACGAATACCAGCCCGGCTTCATCCACGCCAAAATGTGCCTGTGCGATGACCAGGTCGCTATGGTGGGTACCGCCAACCTGGATTACCGCAGCCTGTATCTCCACTACGAAAACGCCGTGCTGCTGTACCATACCCCCGTCCTTACCGAGATCAAAAAGGACATCGAGGAGACCCTGGAAAAAAGCCGCCTCATCACCATCGAGGAGCTCCGCAGCAAACTGCGCGGCACCAGCGGCCTGTGCGCTCTGCTTAAGCTGCTGGCCCCCCTCATGTGATCCCCGGCGGCACGGCTGCGCTGTTTCTCGGGCCGCCGCCCCTACGGGGCGGCACGGCCCTCCCCCGCTCCGCCGTGCCGCCTGCTCCCTGCAGCATCCGGGCCTGCGGCGGAGCCACACGCGGCCCTGCGGGCCGCGCCCCCGCGCCCTCCGGGCGTGGGTCGCCGGGCTTCGCCCGGCGGCGGCTCCGCCGCCGGGCCCCATTCCCTTGCACAAACCACAAAAAAGAGCCCCCTCACAGGGGCTCTTGCTTTTTGCCGTCTATTCGGTTTACAGCTCCGCTATGCCGCCGTTGTCCTCCTCCGGGGCCTCCTCCACCGGCGCGGTGAAAGACTCCTCCGCGGATTCCCCGACAGAGGCCGGGGCTTCCATCCCCTGCTCCTCACGGGCCTTGTAATAGTCCTCCGGCGCCACATCATCAATGATGAGCTGATCCGGGTCGGAAACATCCAGCTTCTTCTGCCCCAGCAGATAGTCCTCAAAGAGATACCGGGCCATCATGGTGCCGGCCACCGCCACATAGGGGATAACATACAAAAGCGGGAGCACCAGGCAGCACAGCAGGTACCACGGCAGGAAGGAAAGGTAAAACCCTACGATCTGCCAGCGGCGGCCGCGGGTCAGCGCTACCGAAAGCCTTGTCGCCTCTTTTACGGTGTAATAGTACCGGTCGCACAGCAGCAGGTTGGCCGCCATGTACCGCGCGCCAAACCACCAGGTGAAGGGCAGCGCCGCCAGCATCAGCACACTGCCGATGACCACCAGCGGCACCCCCAGGGAGCGGTTCTCCCACAGGTTGGCCGTGCCTATCGCCATCATCGCCGTCGGGATCGCCTCCACCGCGATAGCGAACAGCCCCGTCTTTACCGCCACGGTAATGCTCATCCATACGCTGCGGTACCATGCCGCGTTATCAAAGGCCCAGAACAGCTCCCCAATGGAATTGCTGCGCCCGTCGGAAAGCTCCAGTGCCCAGTTGGTGGCGCCCAGCGTCAGCGGCGCCATAATGCACAGCCGCACCAGCGAAAGCAGGATGCTCAGCGCCACCTCATACCAGGTCGCGCCGGTCCCCTCCACCAGCCATTCGGCATAGCCGCCGCGCAGCAGGTCAATGTTGATCTCCACCCGGTGAAAGCCAAAGGCGGAAAAGATCGCGTTATCCAAAGCGCCCAGCACCGCGCTCACCGCCATCATGATCACAAAGATCAGAATGGCCCGGCCCCAGTTATTTTTCAGGCACTTTTTCGCGTTAAATTTTATGGCCTTGTTCAAAGTCATCGTTCCTCATCCTTTCTGTTCGGTCCCATTATCGCAGGCGGTCGCCGCCCCGTGCGGCAGAATCCCCGCCACCTCCATCAGGTGGTCGTTCTGCCAGATCTGCGGATGCACAAAGCAGGTAAAGCCCCGCCCGCCGCTGGTTTTCCAGAACTGCAGCGGCTGCCGCGGCAGTCCCAGCGTGGACATCAGCGTGGCGATCACGCCGCCATGCGTCACCACCGCCGCCTCATAGATCTCGTTCTGCGCCATGTAGTCGATCATCGCGGCGACCGCCGCCTGTATCCGGATCAGGAATTCCTCCCCGCTCTCGCCCTCGGGCGGTCTTTCGTTGTGGGAGTTCGCCAGCCAGCGGCAGAAGGCGGGATCGTCCTTCAGCTCGTCCAGCGTTTTGCCCTCATAGGCGCCAAAGTCCATTTCCGCCAGCTCGTCCACCACCATCAGCCTGCTTTCGGGGTACAGGAAGTCCGCTGTCTGCAAGCAGTGCGGCAGCGGGCTGCTGAATACCACCTCCACCGGGGGGTAGTCATATTCC